>NZ_JACJFH010000063.1:0-28867 GCF_014164495.1 Pseudoalteromonas sp. SG41-5
AAGCGCTCGCCGGACTAATTCCTATTAGCGAAGGTGAAATTAACTTAGGTAAATGGCAGGCTACCCCTAAATTGACTGTGCCACCTGAGAAACGCAGCGTAGGTATGGTATTTCAAGACTTTGCGTTATTCCCTCATTTAACCGTTGAGCAAAACATTGGCTTTCGTTTAAAAGATACCGCCGTTGCTGATCATTGGATAGCCCTACTGGGTCTTGATGACTTTCGTCATAAAAAGCCAGCCACCCTTTCAGGCGGTCAAAAACAACGAGTTGCACTAGCACGTACCCTTGCCCACCAACCTGACTTTGTGTTACTTGATGAGCCGCTTTCAAACCTTGATGCGGCACTAAAAGATATGCTGCGCTGGGATATCCGAAATGCCCTGAAAAAAGCTGGCGTGCCTGCAATTTGGGTGACTCATGATCAAGAAGAAGCTTTATCAATAGGCGATCGTGTGGGTGTGCTCAAGGCCGGAAAAATCCAGCAACTTGATACTCCTGAGCGTTGTTTTAGTGTGCCCAACAATCGCTTTGTTGCACGTTTTTTAGGTGAAGCAAGTTTCATTAACGGTTTTTTTGAGAATAATCAAGCAACTACAGCCATCGGCAATGTGCCCGCTCACGGCGTAGATTGCCAACAAGGTGAGGTGGATGTCCTACTTCGCCCCGACGATGTAATGCTAGTACAAGGTGAGATCGGCAACAACGGTGTGGTCGTATGGGTACGCTTTGAAGGAGGGAGTCGTTTATGTGCAGTAGAGCTTGCCTGTAAAACAGTGGTTACTAGCCGCGTAAGCCACGAAGTCGTTGTATACCCTGGCGATAGCGTGCACGTATCGTTAAGTACTTCGCATCCACTCGCGGTGTATAAACGAGCAATCTAAACTCACTTTAACGCTTAAGTTACAACACTAAAAAAGCCCATCTAGATGGGCTTTGCTGTAGGTGCTTTACTTTTTTAATATGATAATTTTAACGACACCCTTGGCTATTAAAATCAACCACTAGACTTGCACCAGTACTATTGCCCGACACCTTTAAATAACCCCAATATTGGCTTTGATCACTAATATAAATACATTCGCTATTGCCGCTATTACTGGACTGAGCCTGTTCATTACTGCCATTTGGCCAGCTGCTGTTTGAATAACTTAGGCTGATGTCGCCACTGCCATTAGCGGTAGTTATCGCCACACCACTTTGACTTTGTACGTCAGCAATACTAAACCACATAGGATCGCTGTTACCCAAACAAATCACTTCACCGTCATTTAAACGGCCATTGCTACGACTACCTTGGGTAGCACATGCATCAGGTACACTACTACTTACTCCTGTGTATGAAGCGGTTAATTTCACATTATCAAACATGTTATAGCCACGAATCATTACTTGATAAACACCTGCTTGCGCAGGATTTATTACACATTGTTCACTATTACCACCGACATAAGGACGACAATCATAACTATCCATTGTTGGTGTAGCAGCATAACTCACATATAAATCAGCATCGCCCGTGCCACCACTTAAGCTAAACACTAAGTCGCTGGCACCTTGCGGTACATCAAAGCTGAAATACAACAGCTCATCTTGCTCGCCAGCAATAGTCATTGGTTGAGCGTTTATCAACTCGCCGTTACCAACGCTGCTATCCTCTTCAATACTAGCCAATGTTGATGCGGTTTGGCTGGCACCTTGGTTATCAACAACCGTTAACGATACGCTATATTGTCCTGATGTTGTATAAGTATGCACCGGGTTTGCTTGATTAGAACTACTGCCATCACCAAAGCTCCACTGATAACTAACAATTGAGCCGTCACTGTCAATACTGCCATTGCTCGTAAAATTGATCTCATTGTTTTGCATACCGGCATAAGGTCCATTGATGTATGCGATTGGTGGCGTATTAGTGGTTGTACCTGCAACTAAGTCATCACACCATTGTACAAACTCGTTTTCATAATTATTTGCCCACTGCACAGTTTTCGCTTTATAAGCACTCCAATTACCAATGCGTGTATCTGCAAGCATGGCATTAATTTCACTGTAATGGCGTTCGAACATAAAGCGCACAGCTAAGTAACCCCAGCGATAAATACGGTCTTGATCAAAACCGTCATAGTTAGTGGCAAATACTTGCGCTAAGGTATAACGCGAACCATCACTGATGGTATTTTTAGCGGCGTCATTATTATCAAGATTAGCAACATATTCTGCAACGCCTTCTGACCACCACACAATATCTTCAGTTGGTGAATTAAAGTTTCCATATAAGTCAAAACGACCATCTAAGTAATGCACATATTCATGCTCTAGATTCCACACGTAATGCTCAGCATTGGCGTAGCTCGCCTCATAGGCAATAAAATTTGCTTGATTACCCACAACTGCGGGGTCACCTTCTAAATACATGCCGCCATTATTGGTGTTAATGCCAAAAATCGCACCTGCGTATTTACTATAATCATCGCTGCTATCAAATATATTTACTTGTAAAAAACTATTGTTATCATCGGCAACTGGGGCGTTATTGGTGGCAAGTTTAGTGTGAAATAAACCTTCTTCTGCGCCCATTGCAGCACATGCAGCTGTATGTTGTGCTGCAGTCATATTTTGTGAGCGAATTTTAATAGTGCTACTACAGCTATAATTTTGCGAAAGCGCTTGCTGAGTAAGTTCATCAACAAAGCCACAAATACCATAGTCATTACAATCAGCGTAATAACTGACAGAATCTGCCGCCGCAAGCCATACTGCATCACCATAGCCAAAGCTGTTATAAGTACTAAAAACCGCTTTTAAGCCAGTATCAACAGTAGCTTGAATAGCAGTGTCGGAATATTGCTTAAGGCGCGCAAGCTCACTGGCTGCATTAACAATTAAATATTGTGCGTCAGAGTCAATCATCCACTGCTTTTGGGTAAATGCATTCAGCTTAGTAACTAAATCAGTATCGCTAGCTACAGCTGTAACAAATGCATCATTCCACTGGCCGCGATAAAGCAAAGTAAAAATACCATTCACCGCACTGCGTATATTCCATTTTGCAGCATAGCTTTCGTTAAAACGCGTTAGCCACTGTTTCACCACATACAAGTAACGATGTTGCTGTTCAGCGCTGTCCATCGTAATGATCACTTCAGAAAGCGTTTTACCGTGGCCGTCATTATCGTCATAAAAATGGCTGTTGTTTACAAAAGCATCTATCGCATCAATTACGGCAGGCGTAACCCAAGAGCTAAAGCTCACGTTGTCGTTGTAAAATTCCGCATAAAAACCAGCTCGTAAATATAGGAACAATGCCTCGAGTTCAATGTCACCACCGCCAGCATAAGTCTGTGAGAGTGACTTTGCATGATTAGCAACCGCATACATATTATCAGAACTAAATACTAGGCTCTGAGTTGATGCTGATGCACTAAATAGTTCATTAACACAGCCACTACCTTGATTTTTAAGCTCAGTAATAATGCTCGTTGAACTAGCATTAGCCAGTGCATTTAAATCGCAGCTGACTGTGGCCGCTTGGCTACGCATCATTAACATACTAAATTTTTGGGGTTGTGATTGCAGCTGTGCTATTGGTGCTTTTTCATTATGGCCGTGTTCAACGCCATGATGATGCACACGTTCAACAATCGCAGCTTGTGGCTTGAATACGCGCTGATGGGTCGTATTAGCAAGCGCCATAGAGCTTGCCCCTAGTAACGGTAACGCCAAAATCAATCTATTCATTTTCATAATTTACCTTTGATAAATTTTATTATTTCAATCCAGAACGGGTTATCGAGGACGCAATTTGCAACATATAATCGCCATTACATACAATATACTTTGCCTAAAACTAAAAAAACTTAATTCATTAGTTGTAGCAAAATAGAAAACACCAGCACTTTACCATCAAAAAGGGTACATATGTAAAGATATAAATGATAAGGCGACTTTGTGAAAAATCACCCAAACAGTAACGTGTGAGTTAGTAAGCTAGCAGATATAAAAAAGCCAGTACTTTATTATTAATAACAACCACTTTCTAGTTCATTCTTGTTCCTAATACCTAATTACGTAACTTGCTATACACGCTACAATATAATTAACACTTTGATTTAGCGTGAAATATGGTAATTTATTAGTGAATCGCGTTCACTATCATGAGAAGTCGTATGACCCAAAAAAAACATTGGACATTAAAAAGCATCGCCAAAGAATTAGGCGTTTCTAACGCCACCGTTTCAAATGCATTTAATCGTCCAGATCAACTATCAAAAAGTCGTCGCGAGTCTATTTTATTGGCGTGTAAAGAGCTTGGCTATTTTGGCCCCAATAAAGCAGCGCAGTCATTACGCCGTGGTAAATTTAATATTGTTGCGCTGGTATTACCTGACAGTATTGAGTATATGGTGTCGGATCCTGTGGCCAGTAGTTTTATGCGTGGTGTGGCTTCTATCCTTGAAAAAAACAATATTAACTTATTATTATTTTCGGGAAATAGTCAAAACCTTAACAGCGTATTAGATTTTGTTGATGGCTTTATTTGTTATGGTCGTCCGCGCAATCAATCACTTGTAGATCAATTAAAAATTGTACCCAAACATGTGGTTACCGTTGATTTTGATATTGATCGTAATGCCTCAGTAAACATAGATAACGAACAAGCTAGTTATGAAGTGGCCAAACACGTATTAAAAAGCAGTGCTGATCAGGTCGCTATATTGGGACTGCGGTTATTAGATGAAAATGTATTGTGTCGTGTATATGAGCACCATGAATGCGAAGCCGGTCAATCAATTGCACATCAAAGATTACGAGGTTATCAAAAAGCATTAAGCGAAGTTAACATTACCTTAGGTGACGATAGAACTTGGAATATTCCAGAAAGTAGCGAACGTTATGCAAGCATCGCAGCAAAAGAAGCGCTCAACTGCATACCTAGACCCAATGTATTACTTTGTATGAGTGATCTTATTGCCCTCGCGGCAATTCGCGAAGCAGTTAAAATAGGTATAAAAATACCCCAAGAATTGCGAATTGTTGGATTTGATGGCATTGATGAAGCGCAGCGCTCTATGCCAACATTAACAACTATTCATCAAAATAGTGAAGAAAAAGGAGCATTAGCAGCTAATTTATTTATTAGCAAAAAAGAGCAAAAAGCACTTATCAACTACCAATTACAGTTAGGTCATAGTGGCTGATAAGTGACTGATTGTAAGGTTAACTTAGTTTAACAAATCATTTAGTGAGGTGAGTATTTGCTCATTCCCAGTGCGTGCAATTATTAACGCTTCGCGACGTGCAAAATTAACTTTTAGGACAATTTCACTGTCGTTTAATAGCCACTTTAAAGCACAACTATTGTCATCACCTTCAACACTAAACTCACCTGCAAAGGCACTGTGAGTATTACGTATCTCAATTAATTTTAGTAATCCCTGTACAACAGGCTTTGCAAGAGACTGCGCAATGATATCAGCATCTAAATATGGACGATTAATATCACGACCTACATTTGATTTTGCTAGTAACGCCATATCATTTTCAGCTGCGAATAAGCCACCGTAGTAAACTTGTGGTACGCCGGGTGCAAAAAATTGAATCGCGCGCGCAACTAAATAGTCAAAATCATTTGCGCCTAACGCATTGTAATAAGTGCAATTTACTTGGTACAAGTCGACATTACTGGCAGCAGCCCCAGTTGCTTGGCGGCTTTGGTTATTGCTATTTGCATGAATAGTTTCAACTAGATTATCAATTTGCGCTGCATTTAATAATCCTGGCTTATCACCCATTGGACCCGCATCAATAATACCAATGCCATCATGGGTATCGAGTACTGTTAAGCAATTACGTGGTGAAATATTTAACCACTTTACAAGTGCATCACTGTTATTGGTAAATAAGCTGTGCAAAATCAATGGTGGTAATGCGAAGTCATAAACCATATTGACCCGCTTTGCGACGTCAACTTGAGTTTGATAATGGCTGTGGATTTCAGCAATTGTTTCCATACCCAATGCATTAGCTTGCGCCGATAACTTATCTAAATAATCAAACGTTTCATCTAGCATAAAGCAGTTTGTGCCGGCTTGCTTAATCGCGTAACCCGCCGCATCTAAACGAATAATATTAACGTTATTAGCAGAGAACTTCGTTAATACATTATTTAAATACGCAATGCCCGCAGCAACTTTAACATTAATGTCGATTTGATTATCGGTAAACGTGGTCCAAAAATCATACGTTTGACCATCGCCACATGGCATTGGAGTAAAACAACTGCCAGGGCGCGGGCGATAAATCGCTTTTTGCTCGGCGTCGCTCATGCCATTTGGAAAGACATCTTCTTTAGTTAAAAATAAATCCCAAAACGAAGATGCTTTGCCTTTTGCCAGTACGTCCTGAAACTGAAAAGATTGCGCCGATACGTGGTTTACAATCAAATCGGCCATCAGATCATAGTCTGCGCCTAACACTTGAATGTCTTGCCAAGTACCGATCCGTTCATCCACGGCACTATGATCAATAGGGTCAAAGCCTGCATCACTACCATCAATTGGATTATAGAAGGGCAATAGGTGCACACCTCCAAATACGCCGTGTAATGGGCCATTTAAAAGTGTGGTCAATGCGTTGATATCTTGACCAGTGATCCGATCAGCGTATGTGATCAATTGAACTTTATTCTTCATCATTGTGTGATTACCATGTTGAAACTTAATCGATTAAGATATATCTTTAACTAGCGAGTGAGAATTTACAAGTAATTTTTAATAATTTTACATACAAAAATCGTGGCTTACGTAATACTACAATAAGTAACTAACTGACTTACTGAGTGTTAACTGAGCATTTAACGAGGAAAAAAGTACATGACAAAATCACACACACACGTAAGCAGCGACCCGTTGCAACAAATACGCTGGCTTACATATATGATGTTTTTTATGTTTGCCATGACTTCTGATGCGGTGGGCATGATCATACCTGAACTTATTAAAGAGTTTGGTTTAAGCATGACCCAAGCAAGCGCGTTCCATTATGCACCTATGGCGCTAATTGCTTTTAGTGGATTGTTTTTAGGTTTTTTAGCAGACAGTTTAGGGCGTAAAACAACCATCATGCTAGGCCTTTTAATATTTTCGGCGAGCTGTTTCTTGTTTGCGTTTAGCACCAGCTTTACCTTCTTTTTATTGCTACTTTGCTGCATAGGCTTAGCCATTGGTTTATTTAAAACGGGTGCGCTTGCGTTACTTGGTGATATTTCACATAGTAACGAAGATCACACTAAAACGATGAATAAGGTAGAAGGCTTTTTTGGCATAGGCGCCATTGTAGGGCCAGCTCTAGTAGGCGTCTTACTGGTGCAAAATGTAAGCTGGACTTACCTGTACATTATTGCAGGTGTAATGTGTTTAATTCTCGCTTTACTAGCGTGGCGTGCAGACTACCCAGCCGTTGTAAAAACCACAGCAAAGCCCACTTCGCTTGCCACCACCATGAAAATGATCAAAAATCCGTATGCGCTAGGTTTTTCTCTGGCAATTGCCCTTTATGTGGCCACGGAGGTTGCTATTTATGTATGGATGCCTACGCTGTTAAAAGATTACACTGGCTCTTGGCCACTACTTGCAACCTATGCATTGACAATATTTTTTGTACTGCGTGCCGCAGGGCGATTTATTGCCGTATGGTTACTAAACCGCTATAGCTGGCAAGGTGTTATGGCCTATTTAAGCTTAGGCATTGCGCTGTGTTATGTCGGTACATTATTCGGTGGCGTTGATTGGGCTGTGGGTTTATTGCCGCTTTCGGGGTTATTTATGTCGATGGTTTATCCGACTTTAAACTCTAAAGGTATATCCTGCTTTGCAGTGCAACAGCACGGTGCTGTGGCGGGCGTGATATTATTTTTTACCGCACTTTCGGCGGCTTTAGCACCCTTGTTCATGGGTATGATCAGCGATTACTTTGGCCATGTGCGTTACGGTTTTTATTTAGCTACGGGCTTTGCTGTCATTTTATTTTTAGCTATGCTGTTTAATTATTTTAAAGATCCATCAGCAACGGCTTTACAGCAAGATAACCCTGTAACTGAGTAAACCTATATTCTAAGACAATAAAAAATACTTTATAAATCAATGAATGAATAAAAAAAGAGCAAATTAAGCACAAAATAATTTGCTTCTTGTAAAATATTTGTTATTTTTACTTAATCGATTAAGTAAAAATACAAATCCAATTGGGTTCAACACAACGAGGCGTAACCATGACAACACACAACACACCTTTATATTTAATCAGTGCATTAGCACTTGCCGTAAGCCAAGGCGTACATGCGCAACAACAAGATCAAAATTCTCAAGTACAAGCTAACAAAGGTCTTGAAACAATCGTTGTAACTGGTGTACCACGTCGTACAACGATTATGGCATCAAGCGTATCAGTCAGTAGCTTGTCGCTTGAACAGGTTGAAGTGTCTACACCTCGCTCAACCGCTGAGGCGTTTAGAATCATTCCGGGTATTCGCGCAGAATCGACCGGTGGTGAAGGTAACGCAAACATTGCTGTGCGTGGTTTACCTGTGGCATCTGGCGGTGCGAAATTTTTACAATTACAAGAAGACGGTTTACCTGTACTGCAATACGGTGATATCGCTTTTGGTAACGCTGATATTTTTATGCGCTTAGATAATACCGTACAAACAATCGAATCAATTCGTGGCGGCTCAGCATCGACGGCTGCAAGTAATGCACCTGGTGGCATTATTAACTTTATTTCTAAAAATGGTGAAAACGAATCAGGCAGCGTATCAACTACTCTGGGCCTCGATTACGATAGCGTTCGTACAGACTTTGAATACGGTACTTACCTAAGCGATAGTGTACGTTTTCATGTCGGTGGCTTTGTTCGCCAAGGTGAAGGTCCACGCGAAACAGGTTACACATCAAATAAAGGCGGGCAAATTAAAGCCAACCTAACCAAAGATTTTGAAAACGGCTATGTTCGAATTTATTACAAGCATTTAGATGATAAAAGCGTAGGTTACTTACCGATGCCAATGTATGCAAATGGCGATTCTATCCCTGGGTTTGACGCACAATCGGATACACCACACTCGGCATTATTTACAAAAACAGTGCGTCTAAACGGCGAAAACCAAATTAGCAGTGGCGATATTCGCGACGGTATGAACCCTAACGTTGACTCAATTGGCTTTGAAGCAGTATTTGACTTAGATAATGATTGGCGTATCGAAAACCGTTTTCGTAAATCATCTGTAAGCGGTAACTTTAATTCACTTATTCCTGCTGAAGTAGGCAGTGCAACGTCGATTGCAGAAAGTATTGGCGGCGCAGGTGCAACACTCAGCAATGCAAATACTGGGGCTGCATTTAAAGACAATTTAGCAATGCGTATTCATACGTTTGACGTCACAATGAACGACTTTGACTCTATTGTGAACGACTTTAAATTGACTAAATCGCTCGATGACGACACCAGCATTACGTTTGGTTACTACGCATCAACGCAAAACATTGCCATGTCGTGGTTATGGAACTCTTATCTAATGGAGCTTAAGGGCGATAACGCAGCCTTATTAAATGTCACAGCTGCCGATGGTACTGAGTTTTCTGAAAATGGTTTATACGCATACGGAACACCTTTTTGGGGTAACTGTTGTCAGCGTGATTACGACACAGAATACGACACTCGCGCCCCGTACGTTGCATTTTCTACAAAACTTGGCGATGTAAGTATTGATGCAAGTGCCCGTTACGATAGTGGCGAAGCTCGCGGTAATTACGCAGGTGCAGTAACCTCTACAGTTGATATGAATCGTGATGGTGAAATATCCGTTCCTGAACAAAATGTTGCAGGCATTGATATTACTAATGCCAGCCCAGTTAACTACGACTGGAACTACACATCTTATTCAATTGGTGCTAACTATCAAATTGACCCAAGTCTGGCAACATTTGCTCGTATCAGTAAAGGCGGACGAGCGAATGCTGACCGACTTTTATTTGGTAAAGTACGTGCAGATGGCTCTGTTGCGAAAGAAGATGCTGTAGATGAAGTTAATCAATATGAGTTTGGGGTTAAAAAACGTTTTGATTCCTTCTCTGTATTTGCAACTGCTTTTTATGCAGAAACTGAAGAGCAAAATTTTGAAGCTACATCACAAACCTTTTTCGACCGTGAATACGAAGCCAAAGGGATTGAGATTGAATCAACTTACTTCATCGATGCGTGGGATTTTCGCGGTAACTTAACCTGGACCGATGCTGAAATCGTTAAAGATGCACTAACACCGGAAGTAGAAGGTAATACGCCTCGACGCCAAGCAGATTTAATTTACTCACTAATGGCGCGTTATAGCTACGAGAAAGGTGCAGCTGGTGTAAGCTTTATTGGTACTACCGATGCATACGCTCAAGACAACAACGACCTTAAATTTGATGGTTACACCCAAGTAAATGGCTTTGTAAGCTACGATTTATCTGAAAACCTTAGCATCGCGCTTAATGTAAATAACCTATTTGATACAGTCGGTATTACTGAAGCCGAAGAAAGTTCTATCCCAGATAATAATATTATTCGTGCCCGCACTATTAACGGCCGTACAACGTCACTAACACTTAAATACCTATTTAATTAACCGAGCTTTAGTATTTTTAAGCGCTGAATAATGTATTTTCAGCGCTTGATCTCCTAACATCTATTTACCTTGAAAGCCTCTCCCACTACTTTTGACCTAGCCCTTGCTAGGTTTTTTAGGATTTACAATATGACCAAATTACTTAGCCTTGGCGAGCTGCTTATTGATATGCTGCCGCAAGATTCTCAAAACAGTGCTTATTTGCCCATTGCTGGCGGCGCTCCTGCCAATGTAGCGGTAGGTTATGCCAAACTGGGCGGCAAAGCGGCTTTTTGTGGCGGTATGGGCGATGACTATTTTGCTAAACAATTAAGTAAATCGCTTGCGCAATATAAGGTAAGTACAGAGTACTTATTTACAATTAAAGACTCTCAAACGGCCGTGGTTATTGTCAGTTTGGATGAAACCGGTGAACGCAGCTTTAATTTTTATCGCCACAATACCGCCGATTTACTGTTAACGAGTGAGCATTTAAACCATATCAAATGGGATGAATTGAGTACCCTACACTTTTGTTCCAACACGTTAACTAATTTAGCCATTGCGCGCACCACGATCAATGCTTTAAAGCTGGCTAAAAAGAACCATAAGCTAGTCAGCTTTGATGTGAATTTACGCTATAGCTTGTGGCAAAATAGCAATGACATTGAGCAAAATGTACACGCGTGTTACGCCTATTGCGATATAGTTAAGCTATCGCGGGATGAGCTAAATTTTTTAGCTGAGCAAACACAGCAAACACCTGATGATTACTTGCAATCGATTCTAGATACGGATGTTAGCTTAGTGTTTTTAACCGATGGTCCCGCGCCTGCAACCGTTTACCATAACGCATTTGCATTTACTGAAGCTGCACCAATTATTACGGCGGTTGATACCACCAGTGCGGGCGATGCGTTTATTGCCGGGGTTTTGTATTATTTAAATCATAATGATGAAAATATATTGCTCACGGATAAACTCAACAATCAGCAAATAGTAAAACGCGCTTTAAATTTCGGCCTTCGCTGTGGTTCAAAAGCCTGTTTAGCCAAGGGAGCATTTCCCGCATTACCAATGTTAGTTGATGTAGTTTAAAAGATTAAAGCCCATGTTAATGCCAGTTAATTAGTATTGACTGGCATGAAACAATAACAGCGCTTGGTATTTACAGTATTTTATAAATACCCTACTCTTCTAGCCACTCAATTGCAGCTGTCGCATTTTCAAAATAGGCCATTTCACCTGATACAACGCGGTTTCCTATTTTAGCAATATTGGACTGCCATTTTTTATTGCCATAAATAGCAACTTTTTTCAGCTCTTTATTGTGTTTTATACCTAACTTTAAATCATCCCATGCGGCTCTAAAGCCACCGCCCTGAAACTCGATACTATCAATGAGTACATTTATTATTGGCTGTTTTACTTGCGATAAGGCTGAATCAATCATCGGGGGGATGGTTTTATAATCTTCGTGAGTAAGCTTGCCAACCGCTTTTAAGGTTAAGAAAAACTCACGGCCTGCGCCTTCAATATCAATAGATAAACCATGGTTTAAATGTGTCATAACTTAGTCTCATTTATACGTTAAGGTTTGAGAATACGTTAAGTTAGATTAATAAATTATGAAGCAAATCAAAATACAGCTGGAAAAGTAAAAAGTGAGCATTTGCTCACTTTTTATATAAGCTTTAAGGGTTTTCCAAGCGATGAATTTGCTTATCTGCATCCGTTAAATGACCTGTTTTAAGCCAAGCTTTTGCGCCTTCACTGCCTGCTTTAGCATTAACCATGCTGTTTATGGGAACTCTTAACCAACTGTTTTTTACAAGTGTATCGCCCTGCTCTTCAAGTGAACCTTCAAGTACTAAAAGCTCAGCCCCACCGGGTGCATTTATCGCTATCTCGGCGTTCGCTTTAAAATGCATTAAACTCACCTCTTCAAAGGCGTCTTTATAAAGAGGAGCTACATTTACATCACTAAACTCAGCGTGAGGAACACCTTGCATGGTATTAGTTTGTAAACGTACATGCTCTCTGTCCTCTGGCTGAAACTGCCATAATTTTACAAATATAACGCAGCCGCTTTCGGAGCCTGGAGTATGCTTTGATTCGGGCGGATTACGAATATAAGAACCCTTGGGGAAATCACCATGTTCATCTTGAAAAACACCTTCAAGCACAATAAATTCTTCACCGCCGGTATGTGTATGGGCAGAAAAATGGCTATTTGGCGCATAACGTACAATGCTGGTTGCGCGTGCAACCTCATCGCCTACTCTATCAAGTGGACGCCTATCAACACCCGCCATCGGTGACGCTATCCACTCGAGTGATTCACTGTGCACGACAACACGTTTGCTAAAGTCTGCTGCAATTTTCATATTTGCCTCCAAATTATAAATCTATTTAGCAATACTTGGACGCTGCGCGACCTTTTGTTGCCATGCAATTAAATGTGATAGCTCACTTGGAATAACAATTTGTGCAAAGCCTGCAAACACCAGACCGGCGTACAAAGTAATATCTGCAACAGTAAATTGCTCACCGGCAACATAAGCAGAATTGGCTAACACTGTATTAAAATAAACAAAACCTTGGTGCGCTTTTTCACCTTGCTTTGCTCCCCAAGCAACATTTTGATAGGTTTCAAGTGCTGGGCCTAAACCATCCGTTGCATGATGAAAGTAACTGGCTACCGCATCAAGGACCATTGACTCCGCACGCTTTTGCATCATATTAATCACCGCGCGTTCTTTTGCCTCAATACCCGTTAATGAAGGGCCAGCAAAAGTGGTATCAATATATTCAGTAATCGCGGTGCATTCCGCTATATATGTCCCGTCATCTAGCTCTAAAACAGGCACGCCTGCTAAGGGGTTTTTAGCTAAAAAGGCTTCAGTACGATGCTCACCATTTAATAAATCAACAGCAACAAATTCAACTTTGTCAGTCGCATTTTTTTCAGCAAGAGCAATACGTACACGTAATGGATTAGGAAAGTTTTCTACGTCATAAATTTTCATAATTATCTCTTTATATTTTTAACCACAGTTTGAACTAATATTGGTAAGATCAAGCCAGCCTACCTACTGATAGGTAACTTATATTAAGATCTCGATCTTTGCAAACTAAAAATAAAAGAGCTTGAAAATAACTACCTACTGGTTGATAATTTTTTGCAGCGATATGAAGGAAGTTTTAAAATGACAAAAAAAGCAGCCCTGTTAAAAGCAGCAGAAAATAAGGTTAGACTTGGTGGCTATAGCAATTTTAGCTTTAGAGAGTTGGCGAATGAAATTGGTATTAAAAGTGCGAGTGTGCATTATCATTTTCCAACCAAAGCTGATTTAGGTGCTGAACTCGCGCATCAATATACGGATGCCTTTATCGCTGTGCTTGGCGAACCGGAGGCACACAAAGCAAACGGTAAAAACCCTATTGATATTTACACGCAATTATTTACAAACGCGTTAGTTATAGATAAAAAGATGTGTTTATGTGGTTTACTTGGCGCACAAAGTGACAGTCTTCCTGATAAAGTGCGCGATGAAGTAAAACGCTTTTTCATTAAAAACTTAGCCTGGTTAACTCAAGCACATAAAATAAATGGAGAGCTTAATCCTGAACGTGCCGCGATTAAAACAGTGAGTTTATTAGAGGGCGCGATGATGATCAGTAACACCCTTGACGATATTAGTTACTTTGAACAAGCCATTTTCTAACAGGCATTACGTCACTTTAGAACTATAAAAAAAAGCGAGCTTTACAGCTCGCTTGTTACGTCATTAATACACTGCAGTGTATTAATTTACACGCACTTTATGTTTTGAATGTACTATAGCTAGTGCAATAAATCCTACCACAGCAACCACAACACCAATTGGTTTGCCCATATCACTTGATAAGTTAAGGCCAATTGCAGCGGTCATGATGTACGATAACGTAACGGCTGTAGCTATTACTGCAGGAATACTCGCAATCCAATGGAATGTTCCACGGTCAAATAAGTACTTAGTCGCAAGCCATAACACACTCGTAGAAAGCAGCATGTTTGAAAATGCGAAGTAGCGCCAAATAACAGAGAAATCGAGTTTTGTCATAAAGTATGCGATTGCTAAAATTGGCACCGCAAGCAATAAACGATTACGCAAACTTTGCGGAATATTAAACGCATCAACCACGGTTAAGCGCAGTGAACGAAACGCCGTATCACCTGAGGTAATTGGGAATACTGCTACTGCAATAATCGCCATAATTCCACCAAACACACCTAAATAACTGTTTGCTATATGATTAACCACTAAACCTGGGCCGCCTAAATCAAGCATTGCTTTTAAACCTGCATAGCCTTCTGGGAACGCAGCAATACCAGCCAGTGCCCATACACAACCAACAATACCTTCACACATCATTGCGCCATAATAAACTGGACGAACGTATTTTTCGTTAGTTAAGCAACGTGCAATAATTGGTGCTTGCGTAGAGTGAAAACCACTAATCGCACCACAGGTTATGGTAATAAACAATAATGGCCAAGTAGGTAATCCATCTGGATTTGGAGTTAAAAAGTCGTGGGCATGATCAGCTTCAAAATACGCTAAAAAATCACCTGCTACTGGTAAATGCGGCGCATTAATTAACAGTGATACAGCAATTGCAACTGTCATCACAATCATTAATAAACCAAAAACAGGGTAAAATTTAGTAATGATTTTATCAATTGGCAGTAAAGTAGCTAAAAAATAATAGGCCAAAATTGCCAAAACCCAAAAGGTATTATTGGCAAATATAGTATCTTTAAATACGTCTAAGTTACTTAATAATCCAGCGGGGCTCATTATGAATACCACGCCGACAAAAAACAGTAACATCGCCGTAAATATTAACATCAAGCCTTTAAATACAACGTTATAATATTTACCTGCAATTTCTGGTAAGCTTTTGCCATCCTCTTTGATACTCATAACACCTGAGTAAAAGTCGTGTACAGCTCCACCTAATACATTACCGAGTACGATCCAGACCAAAGCAATTGGTCCATATAGAGCACCTAGAATAGGGCCAAATATTGGGCCTACCCCTGCAATATTTAAAAACTGAATTAAAAACGCACGAACAGGATGAATTGCAACATAGTCAACACCTTCGCTAAAGCGTTTTTGTGGTGTATCAATGGTGGCGTCCATACCAGCTTGTTTTTCTACAAAGGGACTGTAGAACTTGTAACCTAATATTAAAATAGTCAGGCAGATAAAAAAGATGATCATAAGCACGTTTCTCTTTTTGTATTATAGAGCGCGTTGTCAGTCGCCCCGAATTTCAAACTATGGGTAATCGTTGAACGTTAGCAGAGCCTGTTAAAATCCACAATACGACTATCTGATAATATTATTAGATGTTTGAAGTGCCGAGTTTAACTATCAGGAACAATATAGTAGGCAATAAAAAAGCCTTGCAGGGGAACAGCAAGGCTTGGGACTTCACGGGGAATTATTTAAATGTTAAGTGCACTTATTCAAATGTCACTGTTACGATATTTGAACATACATCTGCTGTAACACAAACTTGGTAATCATAGGCTGGCAAAGTTGCATTACGTAAGAAGTCACGGTGACGGCCGTTATCAGTCGTTGTTCCTACAAACTCACCATTACGATATACATTAAGTGACTGAGCACCCACTTGTTCCCAGCTAAGATCAACACGCATAGTATTAAGGCGTGTTTTATTGGCACGTACCAAACTCAACTCTATCTCAACATCACTCACAACCACGGTTTGCGTTGTTGTATCAGTATTGCCTTCGCTATCAGTAACCGTAAGGCTAACGTCATAATTACCTGCTTGTGCATAGGTATGAGCGGGGCTTGCATCGGTTGACGTTGCACCATCACCAAAGTCCCAGCTCCACTGCGTGATATCATCATTTGCATCACGGCTGCTGTCTGTAAAGCTCACAGAAAGACCTTGTGCATCAAACTCAAAACCGGCCTCTGGTGGCTGCGGGCTGACTTCACCAATGGCACTAAATGTAAGTGACCAATTATTCAGCGTACCTGTATCTGCTGCATAGGTATCTTCAATATGTAATACCCAATCACCCGTTGCCACTTCACCATTAAAATCAGCTAAAGAGTAGCTTTGAACTATATCATCTGCGCTACCGCCTGATTGACTATGTAATGTAGAGCTTGTTCCGCTAGGCGAAGTTAACGTAACGATTAAATCACCAATGTAAGTATGTGAAATATCAATACTCGCTTGAGTTGCAAAAACAGTCAGTGGATCATTTACGGTGATCACAGAATCAACACCGTCAACATTGTTATCGGGGATTGCTACTGCGGTATCATTCGTATAGGTAAAATCATTTAAGCCAACAGGATCAACTAATAAGCTTACTGACTTCTGCTTAGCCAACTCGCCAGAAGATGCATTTACGCTAAAGTCATAGCGCCCCCATTGTGTTGACTCTTGAGTTGGCACACTAAGTATCACCACATCACCAGGCGTTGCAGTGTTTGCTGATAAACTAGCACCAGCTAAATCGCCAATTAATTCAAGATCTACAACCCCTTGCCACTGGGCAATTGAGCCAATTTCAAATGTATATGTTGCCGTTTCACCGGCAGTGATCTGCTGAGCTGTTGGTGTAACAGATAGTTTAAAGCTTGGTGTAGGGTCTGCCTGCTCAAGAGCTTGATTAGCGTTTAAGCGTTTGCCCGATACGGTCTTCCCTGCCAGTTGTGCATTATCATCGCCACTATCCATAAGCAGCTGTTTAAGCTCACTTGTTGATAAGTCAGGATTGAGTGATAGTACCAAAGCAGCGACACCCGCAACATGCGGTGTGGCCATTGATGTACCAGAGTAAGTGGCATAACCATTACCCGGTACGGTTGATAAAATAGCGCTCCCTGGTGCGGCTAAATCAACACTGGTTAAACCCCACTGTGAAAAGTCTGACATATTATCGTTACGATCAGTGCTGGCCACTGACAACACGCTTTCATGCTCATAATTGGATGGATAATGTGGATTTTGATCATTATCAACGGCGTCATTACCTGCAGCGGCAACAAATAAAATGTCAGCTTGTTCGCTGGCGGTTATCGCATCAGCAAGCGCTTGGCTAAAGCCACCACCGCCCCAACTATTATTTAGTACGCGAACATTTACACCCGCATTTTTCAGACTCACCATATAGTCAATACACTTAATAGCGTCGGATGTAGAGCCACTGCCTGATGCATCTAAGAACTTACAACCAACAATCGCCGCTTCATGATTAACACCCACAACACCATTATTGTTATTACCTGCAGCGCCGATTGTCCCTGAGACATGCGTACCGTGACCTTGGTCATCCATTGGGTCGCCAACATTTGTAATGGCATTAATACCATGCACGTCATCAATGTAGCCATTACCATCATTATCGATGCCATCGCCTGCGATTTCATTCGGGTTTATCCACATATTTGCCGTTAAATCACTATGACTGTGATCTACACCAGTATCGATAACGCCCACAACGACATCTTTACCACCTGTTGTAATTGACCATGCTTCGAGTGCATCTATATCCGCATCGGCCGTCCCACCAGATTGGCCTTCATTGTGTAACCCCCACAACTTTGAAAAAGCAGGGTCATTAGGAGCCGTAGCAATGCTCACGCGATAATCTGGCTCAACATATTCTACCGCTGCATGTGTTTGCAGTAATTTAATTGCTTGCTTGGTGCTCATGCCAGTTACTTCAAACTTAGCTAGACGACCAGATAAAATCGACGAATAGTTGTCATCAACACCATCTTTATTTAAATCACTTACTTTAGCTTTTACTAAACTGCGGGCTTGACTACGCATTGCCACAGAAGTGCCTTTTTTATACATAACGAGCAATGAGTCTTGAGAAGCTCGTGCTGAAGGATCTGCAGCAATGGTTGTTACTTGTGCTGCAGCTAAACATGGCAAAATAGCCAAGCTTAAAATAGATAATTTAGTTTTCATATTTTGTATCCATAGTTAGAAATATTAACTTAGCTTTGTTACTAAGTTTCGCTAACTTCACTACTTTTGAAATATCACTGGCAAGCACCATAAATGACAGAGAAAACCTAAACCAGACAAGAAAAATTCAATAAATTACTAAAAAACCAGTCTTTAACACTGTTTTTAACGGTCAATTTATTAACAACACAATCGTTTTTATGAGTAATTAGCGCTCAGTAGATGCCTTACTCGCCTCATCTTTTATTACCAGATTATTCAACATTCCAAGCTGATTACGGTGGAAAACAAGTAAGCAATTGAAAAGAAAGTAGATTAAAAATCATAAAAAGAGATGATTTCGAATATTACGTTTACACAATAAAGTTAACCGTCAATTGGTAGCAGTGCGTAAGTAAAAAAGCATTAATTGCATAAAACACAACACTGCATATCAATATAATTCTTCACTCACTTTTGTATGAGTGAGCTTTTTGCTCTTGATATCACAAAACTTAAATCGGCAAGGCATGCCGAACAAACTATGCAGAACATTAAGGTATCCACAACCCATTAATGACTGCTCTAATAATTATAAGTTAAGGAAAAATCATGAAGTTAAATAAATCTTTATTGACATGTGCAATCGCAGTTGCATTAAGTTCAAGCTTTGTTGCACACGCAAATATCGACGATAAAAACCAATCAACCTCTGTATTAGCAAGTCAAGTGTCAACTACTGCGGTAGGCAATGTCCTCACTATTGAACAAACATCATTGCAAGGTATGGGTAACGATGTAATGGTCACGCAACAAGGTGATGGCCTTGAAGCAAACGTAACAAGTTTAGGCGATAACAACAGCATTAATGTTGATCAAAAACAAATTCAAAACTTGTCTTTAACGTACGTAATAGGCGATAACAACACCCTAAGTCACAGCCAAGATGGTGAAGTTAATGGCGCTCTATCAGACATAACAGGCGATGATAACTCAGTCAATGTTGTGCAGTTTGGCACGGGCTTTTTTGGTATTAATAACGAAGCGATTAACGTAGTTCAAGGTGATGCTAACGACATTGCAGTTACTCAGCAAGATGGCGGCCATTGGTTTTATAATTTGGATTTGCAAGGTAATAGCAACAAAATTAGCGCATCTCAAGCAGGCCTTTTAAATGAAGCAACGCTGGCAACTATTAGTGGTGACGAAAACACCATTGAAGTTACTCAAAACGGCTTGTTTAACGCTTTTACACTTACTGAACTCGTTGGTAATACGAATGAAGTAGTAATAGCACAAGAAGGTAATTTCAACGGCGTTACGGTTACTTCTGTTCGCGGCGATGAAAACAGCTTAGAAATCGAACAAGCGGGTGATTCAAATACTGCGACTTTTGCAAGTGTTGAAGGAAACGAAAACACCCTATCAATCGACCAAGAAGGTAATACCAATACCTTCACATCTGAGTTATTTGCCGGTAATGACAATCAAGTTTCGGTTGATCAACAACAAGATAATAATCAAGTTGGGGCTGATGTATTAGGTGATAACAATGAACTCACTGTTATGCAAAATGGCTCAATGAACGAGACCTACTTGGGCACAATTGGCGCTGACAATGAATTCTCAAGCGTTCAAATTGGTAACGAAAACAGCGCTCACATCGCTAATTTTAATGGTCAAGGCAACGACGTTGATTTAGCTCAAGCCGGTGACATGAATACCGCTTTAATTCAATCTTCGTACCCTGACACATCGCTTACTTCAAACGATAATGACATTAATATCAGTCAATTAGGCAGCACAAATGAAGCAACATTAACCTTTGCAAGTGTGCTAAATAGTAATAACAATAGCGTTGATTTTAGCCAAAGTGGCGATCTGAATGCGATTGATTTAGTTATGGAAGGCAGCAACCATTCTATTGATATTTCGCAGCAAGGCGATATGAATATGGTAGCAGGTATCGATACGGGTGCATTTATCGTTGGTGGTGACAACATCAACTTCACAGTCACACAAGTAGGCAATGGCAACTTAGTTGAAGGTGCTATTACCGCTTCTAACACTTCAGTCGTGATCACCCAAGTGGGCGATTACAACACAGCAACTGTGAGCCAAGAATAAGGATATTGGGGGGCACGTCCCCCCATATTAAACATGACATTAGTTAGAACGCTTATTACCGCGCTAAGCCTGCTTTTTTTAACTACCTTTAGCCACTTATCTCAAGGCGCTGACGAATTAGAAATAGATGGCCTAGTGCTCGATCGCAGCATTAGTCGCTTTGGTCACCAGTTTTATTTTGAATTTTCAAACCTTTGGCGCGACCTACCCTCAACCGCTGGTTTTAATATAGAAATAAAAGAGACCGTACTTCCTCGGGCTGGCACAAAACTGACCTTAGTAATGAATAATCAAATTGTATATGTAACCTATTTAGGGCGTCGCTTGGAGCCTATTGATGAGCGTGTAGAACACGCTTTATACAGTGTTATGGATGCGATGGCGCGCTCTAATTTACATAAAGCTTCGCCCGATATGGCAAAAAATGGATGGTAAAATGGCCCCCTACTCAAGAAAATATATAACAACAATTATAATGATATTACTCCCCTTATCTGTATCTGCAACAGAGCTTGTGTATACCCCCATTAATCCAAGTTTCGGAGGTAGTCCACTCAATGCCAGTATGCTATTAAATAAAGCGCAAGCGCAAAATAAACATAAAGCACCAATAATTGAACAAAGCTACGCTGAGAAATTTCAAGATTCTCTAGAACGTACCTACTTAAACCGCATGGTAAGAGAGATCACTGATATTGCCTTTGGTGAAGATATAGATGAAAGTATTTTTAACCAAGATTCAATTTTTTTAAGTGGTGATTACGAAATTCAAGTGATCACCAGTACCGTAGATTCAATTACAGTGCGAATAACCAACACCACTGACAACAGTGTCGTGGTCATTGAAGTACCGAGGTTTAGCTAAATGAAAGCGCTATTTATTGCAGTACTTACCCTGGCATTATCCGCATGCAGTAGCATGGGCAATTTGATCCCACCTTCGCAACAGTTGGCCGCAAGTTTAACCCCCACTGAAACCTTTAAAGCACTTCAACAGTTACCAACACCTGCTGGCAGTATCGCCGTATCGGTATATTCTTTTCGTGATCAAACGGGGCAATATAAACCGCAAGGCAATGTTAGTTCATTTTCAACCGCCGTCACTCAAGGGGCTAATTCCATCTTAATACAAGCGCTGCACGAATCTGATTGGTTTATTCCGGTTGAACGTGAAGGTTTGCAAAATATTCTGACTGAAAGAAAAATTATTCGTGCCGCCCAAGCCGAACAGCCAAATGCTGTTGAATTACCACCACTGACCACCGCTAAAATCATTTTAGAAGGCGGTATAATTAGCTACGACACCAATGTAAAAACCGGTGGTTTTGGCATGGAATATTTTGGCATCGGCGCGTCAGAACTCTACCGCGAAGATGCAATCTCGATTTACTTACGTGCCGTAGACGTGCGTACTGGGCAAGTATTATTGTCCGTAGCCACCAGCAAAAAAGTGCTCAGCCAGAAATGCGCGCAGGGTTTTTCCGTTATGTTAGTTATAAACGTTTAGCCGAAGCCGAAGCGGGTTTTAGTGATAACGAACCGATGAGTATTTGCGTAACCCAAGCAATTGAAAAAGCACTCAGTGATCTAGTCATCAAAGGCATAGATAAAGGCATATGGGCAACAAAGCGTAGTTAATTAAACACTTAACATGATTGCTTTGGTAAATAGTTAATTCATTTACTAAGGCCACATGCTAATCTCTAAAATTAATCTTGCTTGAAAAGGAAGCTGTATGTCATCAGTCCAAATTGCCCGATATATCATTAGTTTTAGCTGGTTATACCACGGCATATTTCCAAAACTTGTGCATATTGCCCCGCTTGAAAAACTAATAACTGCAAGCCTTGGCTTTTCAGAATCGATGTCTTATTTAATCACTAAATCGGCGGGGGTCGGCGAGGTCGCCTTCGCTATACTGCTATTTATATATTATCAATCTAAAATAATCATTGTTTTAAATATCATTGCATTAGTTGGGTTACTATTCTTTGTTGCTGCGCTACAACCACAACTTTTAGTTGAAGCATTTAACCCCGTGACTACAAACTTGCCAATTATTGGCCTAAGCTTAGTGCTATTAAATTGCCTAAAGGCTCAGCCCAATAACTAAGTTGGGAAAATAATCCAATGGTAATTACCGATTGAGTGCTATATAAAACAAAGGTTATACGTGCTCTGAGATCTGTTTGGCTAAAGCTGCAAACTCACTGTCGTCGGCTCTTTCACAATCGTGAGATGATAAATTTCAAAAACATACCTGTTCGCCCCACTCCCTCTAGCGCAGAGTCAAAAATGCCAAGGCACCTTGTCTTCCCAAACAGGATGATAAGGTGCCTTACCTGAAACAATATCACAAAATATGCAGTTACTAATGGTCCAGCCTACTGATTATAATTGGGCGTATATAATGGTTGATCTGTTAGTCATGCAACGGCAACCGTACCGCCATATAGCGCTGTGCCCAATTAGATAACTCAATACGATTTCGTGAATTGGTTTTTTTAAATGCGCTATAAAGGTGTGTTTTTACGGTGTGATCACTGATATTTAACCGCTCTGCGATACTATGATTATTCGCCCCTTGTGCGAGTAAATGGATCACTGACTTTTCACGTTTGGTTAGATTTGCTAGTGCTTCATGTTCACTATCAGCATCGTAGTTAGAATGTGGCTCAAAACGACTTACCATGGCGAGCACTTCATTAAATGTAGAAGAAATAATCTTGCGACTGAACCAGAGTTCATCATTAATGATCCGCATTAATCCGGTAAATACGTCTTCAGGAAGATCATTGTTATAAAAAACTCCCTTAAAGTTATTAAGTAATAAGTTTTTTTCACAAATAGCGTCAGAATGCGCATTAAACACAATTACAGGTTTCACTTTGGCTAAGGCTAATAAGTCTGCTGGTATTAAATTTTGCCAATTGCAGCCGCTGCTATCAATTAAGAAAAGATCAAACTCATTACGGTTGTCATTATGGGGGAGACTGTCGTCCATTTTTACTTTACTAAAAAATGCATCTAGCGTTTTAATTAAGTATGGATAACACTGTGAACGAACTGGCATTTTAAATACGGTTTTGATAAATACGGAGGTTGGTTGAATCATTGCATCTCGTCCTTGAAACATTTCGTTCACAATACCTAAAACAACTCCAATGTTCAACCTATTTTACTCAAATCTATTGATTTATAAAGAGAATAAAAATTCTAGACGTCTAGATACTTGACTACCAAGCAGTTTAAAAGTCAACCCTTTTAATTATAAAATCTATTTAAATCAACCCTTTGTTACTAACTTGTTACTTTATTAAATGATAAAATCGAGAAGTAACTCCGTTGGTCCAACCAAAGCCTTGCTGCACTTTGTACTCGCCACCTCCAGCTCTATTTTCAGGCTCATAAACATTGTATTTTTCGAGTAGACAGTGGTCGGTTTTAAAACTGTTTTCTATCATCTGTAACCAATTGCTCATTATGATGTTTGCATCTGCAACAAAGCCATACTGGTGAAATCCGTGTACAGCAAACCACTGCAGTGGTGCCCAACCATTAGGGCTATCCCATTGCTGGGAAGTCTCATTGAGGGTTGTTACTAATCCGCCTGGTTTTAAAAAGTCACTCATAAGCTTATTTTTAACCAACACCGCCTGCTCTTCGCTGGCACAATTGACAAATAATGGGACGGTGGCGGCAAGCGACAGCACTGTAGATTGTTGCTGGCTTTGATAATTAAAATCAACAAAAAACCCCATATCAGTACTGAATAAATACTGATTAATTGCCGCACGTCTTTGAGCTGCTTGTTGCTCAAAATACTGTTGCTTATTTGTATTTTTTAATACCGCAAAATAATGACCCAGCTGTTTTTCAAGGTAATAAAGTAAACTATTGAGGTCCACAGGAATGATATCCGTGGTTTGAATACTGGTAAGCTTATTATTACCCAGCCAGCGACTACTAAAATCCCAACCAGACTCGCACGCAGCTCTAATATTTCTATAGTAATTAGCTCTTTGCTGTTCAGGAAGTAATGAGGCATCATGCAAATCTTCACGCAGTGATTCTGGCCGTGGTGTTGCTTGATCATCCCAATAACGGTTAAGTAATGCACCATTTGCCATTTTTACTACACGCTTATGGCTTGATATTTGCTCACTCAGTAGCTCTGCCCCCTGCATCCAAAATGTATATTCTTGCTCAAGGGCAACAACGCAATCAGTTAACCATGCAAAGTCACTATTTTTACAGTATTTTGCTTGCCAAATTAAATCAACCATCAGCGCTAGAATAGGAGGCTGCGAGCGAGAACTATAGTAACTGCGGTTACCATTGGGAATACAACCATTACGATTTTGCAGATCAATAAAATTAGCAAGCATGGCTTCGATACTGTCTATATCGCCAATATCTTGCAAACCTAACGCAGTAAAATAACTATCCCAATAATATATTTCTTGAAAGCGCCCACCCGGTACTATGTAGCTGTGTTTAAGGGGTAATAAAGAGCTGGCTTTAGCTGTGTCTGCATTGCGATGCAAATACGGCCATAAATTAGCAATATAGCTTTGCACACTATCGCTGTTGCTTTGCTGAGTTGGGAGCTGTGTTGATTCAAACGTAAAATGCTGTGCTACAAATTCTGTTAACTGTGGTGTAGTAAGTGGTTTAACGCGTAAGTAAAGGTCGCATGCTAACTGCCAACTATCATTAGCAATCGCATCAGCAAAAGTTTTACTGTCACTAAATATAGCCGCCAGTTGCACATCTAAAAATAATTGGCTATTTACAAAGTTCATATCGTTCCTTTTTCTGGCACTGCGCCTAAGTTTACTGTCATTTTTTTAAATAAAGTTACACTGATCAACAACAAGCTAATTGGGATCAAGGTAAGATAAAAGGCATGTTGGCCACTAAATTTATCAAAGATGAAGCCGGTAATTACTGAACCAGTGGTGCCGCCTAATGCTGAAAAAACCACGATAAGTCCGGTCATAGCTGCCTGCTGGTGAGCGGCTAACGCACTGAGCATCACAGAGTTAAGTAATGGGTAAAGAGGAGCCATAAAAAAGCCAATGAGCGGCAGCATGTATGCTGCAAAAGGCACATCAAATACACTCGTTACTTGGCTGCCATCAATTTCATGAGTCAGCGGCAAAACCAGTAGCACCAGCACGCCCATAGCAACCAAGCAACTTAACAACAAACTATACCAGCCAATAACGCGTAATATCTGCCCCGCCACTAGTCTACCTAGCGCCAGTGCTGCGGCAAACACACTGGCCAGTTGAATACTAATATCAACTGGCAGCTTAAGTACTTGATTATTAAAAGTAGGTAACCAAGTCCCTACCCCTTGCTCAATCAACACATATAAAAATGCACTGATAATAAATATAACCACTAGAGGTTTATAAGTGAGTGTTAGCATGTCAATAAAAGCAGCTAATTGACTGGTACGTAATGTTGCTTTTTGCGGAACTTTTATTGGCGCTATAAGCACTGTAATAAAAGCCATACCCGCTAACAAAGCCAGCAAATAATACACGTTCAACCATGCTGTATTTTGCGCATTACTACTATCAATAAACCATGAGAACACCCAATAGCCAGATAACACCCCAAGCATAAAAATACCTTCAATGGTGTTAAGCAATGCTGAGTGCTGATTGGCGTTATCAGTGACTTGGCCAATAACCGAGTAAACGGATACTTTCATAATCGCAAAGCTGCAACCAATCACAGCAAACAATACTTTGAACGCATAAAACTGTGCAATTGAGGGCATTAACAAGCACATTAAGGCAACCAGCCCCAACGCTATAAGCATGGCCAGTTTATAGCCAAGTCGAGGAATAAATGATGCAACAACAAAAGAAACTATTGCTATGGTAAGGTCTTTATAGCCTTCTAAAACAGAAGCTTGCGTTTTTGTTATGTCAAAACTATTGATGGCTTGTAAAATTACGGTGCCAACACTATTGAGTAAAATAGCGAACACGAAATAGCTACACGCCAACGCTATGGTTATTCTTATTGGGTTCATGCACGTTAACCTGATGTTGATTTCTTTTAGCATAGTGTAGCGCAAAATAAAATGCAAACGTTTGCATTTTAAATTTCAAAATTGAGTTAACTCACCCTACAGATTATCCTTTGCTAGATTGACGATTAATTAATTCTATTTCAACAACTTGTGATTCAGCTGACTGACCTTGTAACTGCGCTAATAATTTTTCAACCAGTAATACTGAGGCTCGCTGAGTGTTTTGTTTAATGCTCGAAAGTGATGGGTGACTCACATCTGCCATGGCAATATCATCAAAACCAACTAACGCAACATCGTTAGGAATACTGATATAGCGCTCTTTTAACGCTTTCATAGCGCCTAGTGCCACCATATCGCTGCACGCCATAATGCCGTCGAAACATAAACCTTTCGCGACTAGTAATTGGTTGATCCCGTGGTATGCTGCGCTACTAGTAATATCGATAGACACTACGTTTGCTATAGCGTTAGCCGTATTTAGAGCAGCTAAATAACCACGGTAACGTTCGCCAATTTCAGCATGTCCTGGGTCTCCCAAAAATACAATATTTTTAGCGCCACCTGCTAATAAGTGTTCAGTCGCAAGACGACCCCCAACAAAGTTATCACTGCCTACAATGGGATAATTACTGGGAGTTTTTGGGTCACCCCAAACAACTAAGGGCACGCCTGCATTAGCGGCGGCTTCAATGTTTGCCGGATCTTTGCCTTGCCCAACCACAATAATGCCATCAGCCCGACGGCTATTGATAAAGTAATTAGCCCAGTCATCACCGGCCATAAATGAGTTTGAGAGTAGAAGTTCTAGCCCTTGTTTATTCAACGCGAGGTTTATCTCTCCGACTACCTTAAGCAAAAAAGGGTCGTTAATTGATTGCTCAGTGCCACTGTCGAAATTTATGATCACTGCTACAACATTGGTTTTTTGTGAGCGAAGGCGGCTCGCAGCCGTATTTAAACTGAAGTTATGTTGCTTTGCTAACTGCTTTAATTTATCTCTAGTTTCTTTTTTTATCAATGGGTTATCATTTAACGCACGAGAAACAGTCGAGGTTGATACTCCAGCAAGCTTGGCTAGATCCGCTAACTTTAGTTGTTTGTTATTCATTGCTAAGTACGAAGCCTTCCTTAAATCGTGAAGTTGCAATATACCATCATTATTAAAATTAGGCTGCGCCAAGGCCTAAATTTAGTCATAAACATAACCGTGTATAAAAATAATACAGAAAGTTAAAAAAATAATTGCAAACGTTTGCATAAAGTTCTAAGGTTTAAAAGAACACAGCATTAACATTTCATTAAATTAGTTAGTGCTTTGTTATTTATAGTTTTTTAAATAACGAACAAAAAATGGGAATACCAACATGACAACAACACACACACCAAGCAAACTTGCTTGCGCTATTATTTTAGCGCTATCCAGTCAAACCGTGCTTGCAGATCAACCAGCAACAAGCGCGCAAACAACCACAGATAAAAAAGTTGAACGCATTGTGGTTTCTGGTACACCTGCAGGTATGGGCGTTCGTAAAATTGATGCCAGCTATGCTGTGACAAATATTGATGCTGAGCAAATAATTAAACTATCACCAAAAAGTACTGCGGACTTATTTAAAGCAGTTCCCGGTGTGTGGGTTGAAAGCTCGGGTGGTGAATCTGGCGCTAATGTATTTGTTCGTGGTTTTCCTGGTGGTGGTGATGCGCCATTTTTAACCCTAAGCCTTGAAGGTTCTCCTATTTACCCAGCACCAACATTATCGTTTTTAGAAAACTCATCATTATTTAGAATCGACGAAACCATTGAAACCATGGAAGCATTACGTGGTGGTCCAAACCCAGTGGTTTCTAACGGCCAACCGGGCTTAACAACCAACTTTCGTTTAAAGCGTGGCAGCGAAGATACTCAAGGCTTATTTAAATACACCACCTCTGATTACGATTTGCAACGTGTTGATGCTGTTTTAAGTGGCGAAATCAGCGACGACCTATATTTTATGGTAGGCGGCTATGTAAAAAGCTCACCAGGTATTCGTGATGCAGGC
>NZ_JACJFH010000064.1:0-28489 GCF_014164495.1 Pseudoalteromonas sp. SG41-5
AAAACAGTTAAATAAATTGACTGATGATGATCAGTTAAGCTAATTTAAAAACGGCTCTACAAAATGATAAATCAGGTGATCAAAGCTGATGAGAATCGGTGATCAAAGTCATGAGAATACGCACGTGAGGCGTATCCATTATGAATCGTAAATTGATTCCAATAGTTATTCTTTTTATTTGGCTCTGCCAAGCGGGTTCGAGTAGTTTAAAGAACATCGAATATGCAGAGGTAATCTCTGGACTATCGCGTACCTCTGAGCTTGGCGAATGCAACATAGCTGTCGATATCACGAGATCTTGGCCGTTCTCTTGGACAGCACGTTCAGCGAGAATAAATGTAAAAAATCAGAGTGTGGCTTTAACTTCTTTTACAAGTAAATTTAATGTGCCTGATAGAACATTCCTAAAATCACACAATACCAATTATCACTTTACTTGGAGCCGTCAATTAGAAGACCAGCTTGTTGCGTCTTTTGTCGATGTCGAGATGAAACCAAATGGCAGCGTTCAGTCTGTCAATATCGGTAATTGCCCTAACTATCCAGATAATAACGAATTAATAGGGAATTTAGAGTATTGTAATTCACCAGTGCAGCTAATAAAGTGCACCTAACAAGCGCCTTAACTCCGACAATGTTTAGTTGTCATGGTTTTGGCAAACAACGCAAAAAGCCACGCCAACACATTGCGTGTTAGGCGGGTGTTAGGCAACTAGATGAAATGTAGTGTCTGTGGAAATAAACCTAAACGGAAAATCGAATTTAAAATTAGTCTGTTAGATTGTTTCGGGCTGTTTGTTCTTTGCATTCCTTTCGTTGCAATTTTGTTTGCGATAGTTTATGGAGTAACATCACTGTTTGTCGGCGCCGTTGGTTCAATTTTGGCAGGTGTAAACACAAACCCTGAACTATTAAGGTCTTTAGTATCTGTAGTTATTTTGTATTTTATACTTGCACGCTTCTTTGTGAAGTACATGCCAAAATTGCTCAATATTCTTGGGTATTTCATCAACTATAAGCTGGTTATCTCGGCAGATTGTGAAAAATGCAGCCATAGTTGCATTACACATAGTTACCCAACTGAGCCACATGCGTAACACATTGCCTAACAAGGCCGTTAAACCGTGGACACAAAACAGTGAGCTTGTGCTCCTTCGTCGCCAATTTTAGCCTGCAATTTTGTGCCGTTTACGGCAAGTGTTACCAATGACCGCTCACAGCAGCCCGTTAACTCTAACTCATTTTTGTCCAGAAATGCGCTAGAGTGGCCATCTTCATCGCGCTCAAAGTACTCATTCAGTAAGTTTGGTTACACTACTCTTAAAAATCATCATATTGCGGTTACATTTATGCAAAACTGTGATGTGGCACTATTGTTTTTCCTAAAACCTAAAACCTAAAACCTAAAACCTAAAACTTTTTTTCTTCACTTAACCGATAAATCATATTTAAGCACCAGTGCATCAATATAACGGGCACGAAGGGTATGTTGTTTTTCGTGTTCGGCACCATGACTAAGCGCGCGATTTAATAGTTTTAAAGCAGGGTGTAATTTGCTTCGCTCTGCTTGTGTGAGGTTTGGCTTTGTGCGTAATTCGGTTATATCATCTACAACTAAGCGACCAATATCAACGGCGGCGATTTCTTCAATTAAGCCATTTTGAGTTAGCACACCGTATTTACTGCATAAAAATTGTTGCCATACTTGTTGTAGGTGCTCTTCTAATTCACAACCAAATAGCTCTTCGTTAAATTCAAACCCTTGTTGAGCTAACTTCGTTAAACTTGCACTGTATTGCTGTGCAAAGTAGTTGAAGGCTTGACTGGATGAATCAATTTTTTGCTTGGCTAAGCCTTGTCCCCAGTTAACGCATCCTCTTGGATAGAAGTCGTCGTATTCTTCGCATTCATATAAACCAGAGTAAGAGCTACAACTAAGCTGATTTTTAATACAGTAACTGGGTTTTGGAAATAACCCGTTTTGTTGCCAAATTGCAAGAGTATCTTCATCGATTGCTAAGGCATGACAAAGCTCTTCGCTGTGATAAAAATGGGTTGCTAAAAATCGTGATAAACGCATAAAAGTGCACTCAAGGTTAGAAAATAAATATACTGTTCATTTATACAGTTGTTTATTTTGGACTAAGCACCTCTACAACACAAGTAATTTAATTAATTAGTTATGCAACACTCGGAAAACGCCTGCTTTTATGTTACAACTACGGCAAGTTTTTTTAAGATTAATTTTTTATGCGCACCCTAGAACAAATTAAACAAGCAAGCCTCATCACAGCAATTAAAACGCCTTATTTAGCCAGTGGTGAAATTGACTTAGCCACATATGATTATTTAGTTGAACAGCAGATCGCCGCCGGTGTTGATGGTATTGTGGTCGGTGGAACCACAGGTGAAGGCCAGTTAATGAACTGGGAAGAGCATTTAATGCTGATTGCGCACAGCGTTAATAAGTATGCAGATAAGTTGGTGATTGTTGGTAACACTGGCAGTAACAATACCCGCGAAGCCGTTAAAGCGACTGAGTATGGCTTTGCCAGCGGTATGGATGCAGCGCTACAAATTAACCCTTATTATGGCCGCACATCGATTGCCGGTGTGATTGAACACTTCAAACGAGTGCTGGCAATTGGTCCTGCTTTTATCTATAACGTAGCAGGGCGCACAGGGCAAGATTTAACCCCTGACATTATTGAGCCGTTGGCACAACATGAAAACTTTATTGGCGTAAAAGAGTGCGGTGGTAATGAGCGCATTAATCACTATGAGCAACAAGGTATTGCCTGTTGGTCTGGTAATGACGATGAAGCACATGATGCTCGCCATACTTATAAAGCGCATGGCGTGATCTCGGTAACCTCTAATTTAATTCCTGGCTTGTATCGTCAATTAATGGACAGCAAAAGCGACGCGCTGAACGCGTCATTACAACCTTTGATCAGTTGGTTGTTCTGTGAGCCAAATCCAATTGCAATTAATACTGCATTGATGATGACAGGTGCTGTCAAGCCTGTATTTAGATTACCTTATGTGCCATTAAATGAGCAGCAGCAAGCGCAAGGGGTTACGTTGATCAATAAACTTGATGATGTTGCTGTTGTAGGTGGCTCTAAAGCCACACCATTAAATTTAGAAAATACAATTATTCTGCCATAATTTAGTTTGGGCTTTAAAAGATCGCCAACCATTGTTGTTATTGCTTAGCAAAGTATGCTTTGAAAAGGTCAAACACAAAAATGGCTGTAGAAGAGAAAAGGTAATTCTAGTTGGTTTATATATTTAAAAACTAACTGTTTGCCTTAAATTGCTGTATAATTTGCGACCCTTGATAATGTGGCCGCAGGTTATACAGCATGAATTTTAAATCTTTTAGTTTTGCCCCTGAACTTCTTCAGGCGTTAGATGAACTTAACTATCACACCCTTACGCCCATTCAACGTAATGCTATTCCAGCAGTACGTAAAGGCAAAGATGTTTTAGCCAGTGCCCAAACAGGCACCGGTAAGACAGCTGCTTTTGCTTTACCAATTATTCAAAAATTATCTGAAGTTGAATACACAAAAACTAATGCACCACGTGCCTTAGTGCTAGCACCAACGCGTGAGCTTGCAGAGCAAATTGCCAATAATTTTACTGATTTTGCAAAGTACACCAAGCTTAAAACTGTGAGTTTATTTGGCGGTGTTAGTACGGTAGGTCAAGCTAATGGCTTAAAAGCGGGTGTCGATATCGTAGTCGCAACACCGGGTCGTTTACTGGATCATATTCGTTTAGGTAATCTAAGCCTTGCTGACGTACAACATCTTGTGCTCGATGAAGCTGACCGTATGCTTGATATGGGCTTTATTGGTGATATGCAAACAGTGATCAATGGCTGTGCTGAAGATCGCCAAATTTTGTTGTTCTCTGCAACATTCCCAGCGGCAATTAAACAGTTTGCTAGCAAAGTACTCAAGCAAGCTGAAATTGTCCGTGTTGATCAAACCAACAGCACTGCTGCAACCGTTCATCACGTGGTTTATCCAGTTGAAGAGCGCCGTAAACAAGAGCTGCTTTCTGAATTGATCGGTAAGAAAAACTGGCAGCAAGTGTTAGTGTTCGTCAACATGAAAGAAACGGCTGATGAGCTAGTTAAAGAATTAAACTTAGATGGTATCCCGGCTGCTGTGTGCCATGGTGATAAAACCCAAGGTAACCGTCGTCGTGCATTAAGTGATTTCAAAGCGGGTAAAGTACGTGTGCTTGTGGCTACAGAAGTTGCCGCTCGCGGGATTGATATTGATGACCTACCACGTGTAATTAATATTGACTTACCATGGCTTGCTGAAGATTACGTACACCGTATTGGTCGTACAGGTCGTGCCGGTAAACAAGGTCAAGCAATCTCATTTGTTAGCCGCGAAGAAGAAAATATGTTGTTTGAAATTGAAACCTTAATCGGTCAAAAAATTCAGCGTGAATACTTGCCGGGTTATGAAGTAAGTAACCGTGAAGTACTGATTGATAAAATTGGCAAAAAACCATCGCATTTGCGTCGTAGCCATTCAAATAAACCATCAGGTCAAGCAACTGGTGAAGCGCGAGCTAAAAACCGTTCACGTATCTCAAACGTACGTAAAACCCTCAAAGGTGCCAAACTTTCGTTAAAGAAATAATGGTATAAGTTAAGTCATTAACACCAAAAAGCCTCAATAAATGAGGCTTTTTTGTGAACTGTGAAAAACTACTTAGTTATTTTTCTCAAGCATAGATAACGCTAATGCTTCAGCGGCTTTTATACCGTCAATGCCTGCGGAAAGAATACCACCTGCATAACCCGCACCTTCACCGGCAGGGTATAGGCCTTGGGTATTGATACTTTGCATGCTTTTATCTCGTTTAATGCAAATTGGTGATGAAGTACGGGTTTCAACGCCCGTTAATAAGCCATCGTTTGATGAAAAACCACGAATTTGCTTATTAAATGCAGGAATTGCTTCACGAATGGCATCAATTGCATATTTAGGTAACACATTTGCTAGATCAGTGAGTTTGATACCTGGTGTGTATGAAGGCTTTACATCGCCTAAGTCACTTGAATCTTTACCTTTCAAGAAGTCGCCAATTAACTGTGCCGGTGCATCGTAATTACTACCACCTAGTTCAAAGGCTTGCTCTTCTAGTTTTCGCTGCAGATCAATACCGGCTAATGGATGACCTGGGAAATCTTCTTCAGGAGAAATCCCCACAACAATGGCACTGTTAGCGTTGCGTTCGCTGCGAGAATACTGACTCATGCCATTCGTTACCACGCGACCTTCTTCAGAGGTTGCTGCGACCACAGTACCGCCTGGGCACATACAAAAACTGTAAACAGTACGGCCACTGTGACAATGGTGAACCAGTTTGTAATCTGCAGAGCCAAGGATCGGGTTACCAGCATTATCACCAAAACGGCATTCATCGATCATAGATTGTTTGTGCTCAATTCTAAAACCAACTGAAAACGGTTTTGCTTCAACGTAAATCCCTTTATCGTATACCATTTTAAATGTATCACGTGCGCTGTGACCTACCGCAAGCACAACATGACGGGTATCAAGTTGTTCACCGGAGGATAATTTCAGTCCTGTTACTTGGCCATCATCAAGTAGGATGTCATCAACGCGGGTGCTAAAACGAATTTCACCGCCGAGCGCTTCAATACTTGCACGCATTTTTTCAATCATCGTAACCAGCTTAAAAGTACCAATATGCGGTTTGCTGACATACATAATTTCTTCTGGTGCGCCCGCAGCTACAAATTCAGTGATCACTTTACGACCATAATGCTTTGGATCTTTAACTTGGCTGTAAAGTTTTCCGTCAGAGAATGTTCCTGCGCCGCCTTCACCAAATTGCACGTTTGACTCGGTATTTAGAGTACGTTTTCGCCAAAAACCGAAAGTGTCTTTGGTACGTTCACGTACTTCTTTACCACGTTCTAAAATAATGGGTTTAAACCCCATTTGCGCCAGTATTAAACCAGCAAACAGTCCACAAGGGCCAAAGCCTATCACCACAGGACGTTCTTGAATTGTTGCTGGTGCTTGAGCAACAAATTTATAGCTGGTGTCAGGGGCTGGTTTTACATGTTGGTCTTTAGCAAACTGAATTAATAATTGCGCTTCATTATCAACCTCAATGTCGAGGGTATAAATAAGTAAAATGGCGGTTTTTTTGCGGGCATCGTAACCACGTTTAAAGACATTAAAGCTATGGAGTTGGCTGTTATCAATGCCAAGTTTAGTTATAATTGCTTGCTTTATGGCATCTTCGCCATGATCAAGTGGCAGCTTAATTTCTGTTAAACGTATCATATTTAGTCTCTGTTAGGTGTCTTAGCAGTCGCTGATGCGAGTTGCTCACAATAGCTGACTATTTTACGTTAATTTAAGCCTCGATGGCAGCGATTATTTATTGTATTTTGGCTGTGGTTGGGTATGATCTCCAGCTGTATTAAGATATGTTAGGCAAAAGTTAAAATGGCATTTGTAGTCACTGAAAACTGTATAAAGTGTAAATACACTGACTGTGTAGCAGTGTGTCCAGCAGATGCGTTTTATGAAGGCCCTAATTTTTTGGCGATCAGTCCGATTGATTGTATTGATTGTGGTTTATGTGTTCCAGAATGCCCCGCTGAAGCAATTTATCAAGAAGATGAATTACCTGATTCGCAACAAGAATTCACCGAACTGAATGCCGAACTTGCTCTTATTTGGCCGCGTATCACTGATGTAAAACCAGCCCCTGAAGATGCCGATACCTGGAATGGTGTGGCCGATAAATTAAAGTTAATTGAGACCTAAAATCTCAGCTTTTTGTCTTGGTTAGTTAATTAAAATAACATTTTTGCAATCAAACTATTAACAAATGTACCTGCGTGAATTACAATTGCTACTTAACTTACTCATCCGAGTAACTGAGTATTAAATGGATGTTTATGCAGTATATAAAATTAATAACGTTACCTGTCTGGGTTTTAGCTTTCGCTTTATGTAGTACTTTTGCACACGCTGAGCAACAACAATTTATTTTAGCGCACATTGATCAAGGTATTGATCTTGATGGGAAGTTGAGCGAACCGCACTGGCAACAAGCCACTTTAATCCCTTTACGCTATCAAAATGAACCCAATGAAAAAGGCACACCACCTGTAAAAACAGACGCTTATATCTATGAAGATGGCAACTATTTATATCTTGGTTTTGTTGCTTATGATAATGATCCCAGTCAAATACGTGCAGCACTTCGAGATCGCGATACATTATGGTCGGATGATAATGTCGCATTGATGATTGATACTTTTAACGATGAGCGAACAGGTTATGAGTTTTACGTAAACCCACTCGGTGCACAAGGTGATATGCGCATGACCGATACCGATGGCTGGGCTGAAGATCCATCGTGGGATGCGATTTGGGACAGTGCGGGGCAAATAACTGACCAAGGTTATACCGTAGAGATGCGCATCCCGTTCACTGCATTGCGTTTTCCTAAAAATAAAGCCGATATGACTTGGGGGGTTGCGCTGTGGCGTAATTATCCTCGAGATGTTTTATATCAATTATCCAATGTAGGTTTTGACCGCGACGTGAAATGCAGCTTTTGCCAATTTGATAAAGTAACCGGCTTTATTGCCATGGAGCCGAGTAAAAATATTCAATTAACACCAACCTTGACTGCGCTTCGTCATGACACGAAAAATACAGTACCTGGTGATTGGCAAAATGGTGATATTGATACTGAAGCTGGACTCGATTTACGTTGGGGTATCAGCCAAGATGCGGTTATTAATGCCACCATTAATCCCGATTTCTCGCAAGTAGAGACCGATAGTTTAGAGTTGGATGTCAATACTACATACTCTATTTATTATGCTGAGAAACGCCCGTTCTTTTTAGATGGTGCATCGTATTTCAAAAGCAGTTTATTTGAGCTTTTATATACTCGTACAATTGCCGAGCCTGAAATTGGCGCCAAAATAACCGGTAAAACAGATGCACATAGTTATGCCTTTATGTATGCCGATGATGAAAATACCAGTCTTTTTTTACCGACTAACCAAGGTTCTGGCTTTGCTAATTTAGCTGGAAAATCAAAGTCAGCGGTTGGCCGATATCAATACGACATTGGCGAGCAGGGCACTATAGGGGTGATGAGTACCCACCGTGAAGCGAATGACTATCACAATACCGTACTGTCGGTAGATGGTAGTTATTGGTTTAATCAAACAGATAGTGTGTTGTATCAAGTTGCTACCTCTGATACTAAAAACTCCGCCTTTTTAACTGATAACTATGGCTTGGAGAAAAACCAATCTGATCAAGCTTATAAGCTCGAGTTTTCTCGCGAGAAAAGGGATTATAAGCTACTTGCCAGTTACGAAGATATTGGTGAGGATTATCGTACCGATGTTGGCTATCAAGAAAAAGTGGATTATAAAAAAGCGTTACTAGGCGGCGGGCAAACGTGGTACTTAGATGCAAGTGAGATGATAACCGAATATTCTTATAATGTTGATTGGGACAAAACCTGGGCGCAAGATGGTAGCTTGCTTGAAGAAGAGTACGAAGGGTATATTTTTTTAAAAGGCCAATTACAGTCATCCTTAGAGTTTGGTTTGATCCATCGTAATGAGAGCTATAAAGATGATTTTTATAATCAAAATATCGGCTTTATTTATGGTGGTTTTAACCCAAGCAAAGATTTACGTATTACGCTCTATAGTGAGTTTGGTAGTAAAATAGATTACAGTAATGAGCAGTTAGGTGATTTATTTACTCTAGAGCCAGAACTTACCTGGGACATCAATGATCATTGGCAACTACAGCTTGAACACAGTTATAGCCGTTTAGATAACCCACAAGGTGAAAATGTATTTACAGCGAATCTAACCGATTTACGAATTTATTATAAATTTAATATGCGCTCGATGCTGAAACTGATTTTACAGTTTGAAGATATCGACCGAAATCAAAATGCTTATTACTTTGCTGTAAATCACATCAACCGAGATTATGGCAGTCAGCTTGTTTACTCATATAAAATTAATGCACAAACATTATTTTACTTGGGTTATTCAGATAAAGGCTATCAAGATGACTCATTAAAAAGTATAGAACGCGATCAACGTACTTTCTTTACTAAATTAAGTTATGCATGGCAGCTTTAAATTACATTTAAAAAAAAGCCCTTAGTATTTAACTAAGGGCTTTTTGTTGTTAGATCTATTTAAAGTCATAGTTGAATATTTCAATACATCTAATGTGTTATTTTAATGCTCTTTTATTTTATAGGTTGCTATGGCGTCTCTTACCACAGGTTCAAGACTTTTCAATCCCCACTGTTTACCGGTCTCAATCGCTTTTTCAATTGGTTGGTTAAGCTCTATTGCGTTATAAAGTGCAATCAGTGCCCCAACTCGGTTACCACTTGCACAATGCAGTAATGTTGGGCTCTCAGATGCTTTCGCTAATAATTGCTGCAGTTTTTTTGCATTTTCGATATTGATATCGGCTCTTGATGAAATGGGCAGTGAAAAGTATTGCAGTCCTAAATTGGTCACTAAAGCCTGTTCATCCCAATTATTTTCCCCATCCCCGCGTAAATTAATTACATACTTTATACCTTGCTTTGCAAGCTGCTGAAATTGTTCTTTAGAAGGTTGTCCTGCAGTATAGATGTGTTGTTGTGGGTGCGCATAATTAGTTAATGCGACGGACTTTATATTTACTGATGGGAGTGGTTGTGCATAACTTGTTATGCTGATCAAAGAACATGCTAAAGTGATAATAAAACATACTATTTTCATAATTTTAGATCTCGTTGAAGTTGCTAGTAATGTGGCAATTGTATAAGTAGTTACTATTATTAAAGCAGATAGTTTAGTTTTTCAAACACGTTAGAGTCACTCAATAATAATGCCAGCAACAGCTGGCATTATTTATCGGTTATTAAGGTGTGTAATAAATTGGTGAGCCAGGCCCTACTGGCAGACCAAATACAAACACCCACAAATAAAACAGAGCAACCCAACCGACAAAGAAAATCATACTATAAGGCAGCATGGTGGCGACTAAAGTGCCTATTCCCATGTCTTTTTTATATTTAGTGGCAACGGCGAGGATCAAGCCAAAGTAACTCATCATTGGGGTGATCAAGTTGGTGACAGAATCACCAATTCGATAAGCCGCCTGAATGGTCTCTGGCGCATAGCCAATCAACATGAGCATTGGTACAAAGATAGGCGCAGTGATTGCCCATTGTGCAGATGAAGAACCTAAGCTTAGATTAACTAATGCACACATTAATATAAATAACACAAATACTTCAGGACCAGTCAGATTGAGGGCTTGTAACATAGCAGCGCCATTTATAGCTAAAATAGTCCCTAAGTTAGTCCACTTAAAGAAGGCGACAAACTGCGCGGCAAAAAATACTAATACAATGTACATGCCCATTGAGCTCATACTTTTGCTCATCGCGTTGATCACGTCTTTATCATTTTTCATGGTGCCTACTACACGGCCATAAACGAAACCGGGTATACCAAAGGTAATAAAAATAAATACCACAATCCCTTTAGAAAAAGGCGAGTGGGCAAATAAACCTGTTTCAGGATGGCGCAAAATGCCATCTGCAGGCACGATTGTCCAAGCAAGTAGTAGCGATACTAACAATAAAGAAAATCCAGCCCATTTTAAGCCTGATTTTTCTTTAGCTGTTAAGCCTTCTATATTATTTTGCGCCAGATCAGCACTGGCATCATCGGGGTTGTATTTTCCAAGGCGGGGTTCAACGATTTTTTCAGTCACGAAGGTGCCTAATACGGCAATCAGTAAAACTGAAATCATCATAAAATACCAGTTTGCTTCAGCGCCAACTTGGTAAGTTGGATCAATCATTTGTGCTGCCGGAGTCGTAATACCTGCAAGCAATGGATCAATCGTACCTAACAATAAATTAGCACTGTAACCGCCCGATACACCGGCAAAAGCTGCGGCTAAACCCGCTAATGGATGACGGCCTAAACTATGGAAGATCATTGCAGCTAAAGGAATTAATACAACATAACCAAGTTCAGATGCAGTATTAGATAATATAGCGGCAAATACCACCATAAAGGTAACTAAGCGTTTAGATGCGCCCATTACCATGCCACGCATTGCAGCAGATAATAGCCCTGAATGTTCGGCAACGCTGACACCTAATAGTGCAACAAGCACAGTGCCTAAAGGGGCAAAACTGGTAAAATTAGTAACAAGACCGGTGACGATACGTTGTAAGCCTTCAGCACTTAATAGACTCACAACTTCGATAACGCCGTCAGGTTCACGACCGGCGGAGCCAATTGGGCGAGGATCAATTGCACTTAATCCAAACCAATCAGCAATACCACTGAAAACAATAATGGCCACACAAAATAGGGCAAACAAGGTGATTGGGTGGGGTAACATATTCCCCAAAAACTCAACCGAGGCTAAAAATCGGTTAAATAATCCCGATTGTTTTCCTTCACTCGATGAGTCGGCAGTGTCGACGGCTTTTGACATAGCAAGGCTCTTAAAATTGAAAAATTTCCGCAATCTATCATTTTTAAGCATGATTATCATTAATAAACGGTGGTTTACCAGATGGGTACGATAAACTGTTAATTAGGCTATAGAATTCCTTTGAATAGTAACGGATAGCGACGTAATCGCTGGCCAATATAGTCATCCGCTAAGATTTGCTGGCAAATATCTTCAATATTATCAGAAGCTTCAAACACCCAGTCGAATCGTTCAATTGCAGTTAAAAATCCTCGTTTTAGGAACCGTTGTTGCCGATACTCCTCGAGATTACCTTTAATTATGGCAAGCTTACTTTCATCGTCGCGTAATTGTTGCACAACCTTGGCTATAAAATCTGTATGTTGGTTGTGCTTATTAGCTGGGCGAATTCGCGGTTTGCTGTTATACACAATTACACCTCATTGATTATATTTTCCAGCTTTTTAAGGAAGTCATCTTTATGCTTTTCATGTTCATAATCGAGATGATAGGTGTTATGAAAACCAAATCTAAGCAATACGCCACTGCCTTTAAGATAAATGGTATAACCATCAATATCTGAAAATGCGGTTAATCCTTTATAGTGTTTTCCTTCATCGTTTATCTCACCATGTTGGATGATCTGCTCATAGACAGCTAATATTTGTTTTCCTTCGATGTCATTTTTCATCACTACTCCAAATGTTGCTTTGATAATTAAATTGATACGAAACCTAACTCTATTTAGTTTATACCATGTAATGATAAATGATCGAAAAGTTCACCGATGTCGCAAAATTACAATCAGCTAAGAAAGCGACCATGCTAAGGTGTATTTATTTTAGGGATAACAATGATGAAGTCTAAATATATTACGCTGTTGTGGGTCTTTTTGTACTTTTCAAGCAGTCAACATTTGTTAGCAAATGAGTCAAATTTGGTTTTAAAAAACCAACAGGGGGAGCTGTTCGAGCTGAATAAAATCGTTGGCAAAAAGCCTGTGTATTTAAAATTTTGGGCAACGTGGTGTAAGCCTTGTATGGAGCAAATGCCACACTTTCAGCAGGCCTATGAACAGTATGGAGATACAATTGATACAATAGCGATTAACATTGATCTAAATGATGATCCTACTGCTGTTGCAGCTGTTAAAAAACAGTTTAATTTAACCATGCCTATCATGAGTGATCATACCGCAAAAGTTGCTCAGCATTATCAATTTATAGGCACTCCTTTTCATGTATTACTCGATAAAACGGGCAAAGTGATTTTTCAAGGCCATCAAGCAGATAAAGCACTTGATAATACACTGCGATTATTATCACATGACGGCATGGTGGCAAAGGCCCACTTGTTAGATGAAGGTAATAAGCAAGCTGCGACTGCTTTAGTTATTCCAGAGCATGGCTTAAAGGCAATATTATATACGGCAACGTGGTGTGATTGGTATTTAGCTGATACTCGCCCGAAGATGGCAACAAACTGTGCCGCAGCTCAAAAGCAAATCAATCTATTAACCAATCAGGGAATTGATACTGAAGCTAGGGTTAGCCAATTATGGACAGATCAAGCAGCTGTTGATGAATATATCGAAAAATTTAAAGTCATACATCCGGTGTACATTGATCACGGTAATGATTTATTTATTGATAATAAAATCAGTAGTGTGCCTACCTTGGTCATTTATAAAAATGGACACATGGTCAATCGTATCAGCGATTTTTCTAGCCCTGTAAATTTGCAAAGTAAGTAATAATTTGCTTTGAAAATGAGCAAATCTAGCCTATCCTCTAGGCTCATTCATCAGTGAGCTTAGAGCATGATAGATAAGGCGTTATTACTTAAAACTCGCGAGTTATCAGATCGATTAATCGCCCTACAAACCCCGATCCGTATCTTAGATGCGATAAATTGGGATAAAAGCATAAAAGAAGAGTTTTTTAGACAAAAATGTCAAAAAAATCCACTGGTTGATAAAGCCTATTATCAGCAACGGGATCTAGGTTTTGTACCTAGCGAGCTACGCCAAGCATTTTCTGATCTAAACCGTAATATCATTAGCCAGCTTGGGCAACTCAATCCTATCGCTCAATATATGAGTAAAATGTGCAGCGAGTACAAAACAGTATTGAGTATGCTTGAATACCGTGGCACTGCTGAATTTCATGATTTATCGGTAGAGTTGTTTGGTCATCCAAAAGATTTATTTCATGCCGGTGAGCCATCGTTATCAGAGCTTGCAAATATGCTTGAGTTACCGCTCAAAAATCTATTGGCGGCCGATATTTTACCTGATGATCCTAAAAATATAGATGCTGATGAAGCCGTTCGAATTCTTGCTGAACAAGTACGTTTAAGTATGCCAGGTATCGATGTTGAAGTGGTCATTAGTGATGGGATCGTCAGTGATGCAGCTGCTGGTGCTAATAATATTAAGCTAAATCAAGATGTAAAGTTTTCTCAACGTGAGCTTGATATTTTAGAAGTACATGAGGGCTGGATCCACGTAGGTACAACGCAAAATGGTTTAGCTCAGCCATACTTAACCTGTTTAAGTAAAGGCACACCAAGTTCAACAGTGACACAAGAAGGGCTGGCAGTACTAACCGAAATTATCACCCTTAAATCAACCCCTCGTCGTTTAGCGAAGTTAGTAAATCGTATTCAAGCGGTGACCAAGGTAATTGATGGGGCTGAGTTTGTTGATATATATCGTGATTATGTTGCCCAAGGCTTGAGTAAAGATGAGAGCTATACATTGGCCCAGCGAGTATTTCGTGGCAGTACCGCAACAGGCTTGCCATTTACTAAAGATATCGCTTATATCAAAGGGTTTGTATTGGTTTACAATTTAATTCGGGTTGCGATACAACTTGGTCGCATCGATCAATTACCCTTGCTGTTAGTGGGTAAAATCTCGATTGATGACTTTAGACTAATATCGCAATTACATGATTTAGGTGTAATTGAAGACCCTAAGTTTGTTCCGCCACATTTTAAAGATTTACGCGGTTTAGCAACGTGGCTTAGTTTTGGCCGTTTTATTGGTGATTTGTCATTTGAACAGTTAGAAAACGACTATAAACCACTATTTATATAGTGACTCATAATCCTAGTATAAAAACAATAAAAACGCAGTTGTAATGAACAACTGCGTTTTTCTATCGTACAGCTAAGTACTTTATGAAATCAGCCAGTAAGCACCCAGCTGCAAACACATGCACTTATGATCTGAATCTAGATTAATTAACGTGCATTGGTGCTTTCAAAGATTTTATCGGCCGATGCAGCAACGAAACCGGTATATAGTTCACCATCAGGTTTCGCATAACGCAGGGCAAACTCATAAAAACAACTAGGTACGCTCATCGTCGTGTCACTAAACTCTACTGCAAAGTCATCGGCAAGGGTTGATGATTGCTCAAGTAATACCTCAGGTGAGCCTTTTACTTCACCGCCTGAAATATTAAGGGCAAAACCGGCATCTTTAAGCGCTTGGTTAACGTCTTCAATTTTATCAAATTTGGCAAGTTCATTAATGTTCACGGTGAAATGATTAGCACGGTAACCCCATGCTGACATCCACGCTGCATATTCGCTTTCAGCCAGTAACTGTTTATAAGTTTCAGAGCTTACTTGCCAATGGGTGCCTGAGTATAAGAAGTTTTCTGCGGTTACGGCATCTGCATCTATGCTGGCAACCAGCTCATTAACGATGGCTTGCAGTTGCTCAGAACATTGCTCTACAAGTAATTCAGAAATAAATACTTTTGGTTGCTTTGGATCGCTATGCTCATAATGTTTAGCATACAATTTTTTAGCTTCAAAATGATATTCACTACATTCTTTATAACCGACGGCTAAGAAATGGGCGGCTAACTTTTCCAGACCAATTTTTTCATGATTGAAAGTGCGTAGTGCAATATGGTCGTTGATCACATCATCTTGTTGTGTCGAGCCTAATAGCTCATGAACTTTTACAGCTGACGGTGTTACCGCTAGGTAGTTTTGCCATAAGTTGTCAAAAAGGGCATTTACATCTGTGTGCATTTTTAATTCCTTAATTTAATTTCTGCAGCCGTTAAGCTGCAGACTGATTATTCAATAATTAAGCCCGGCGCAAGGGTACTTGGTAAACTAACGCTTGGTGCTTCAACAGAGGCTACTGGGTATGAGCAGTAATCTGCGGCGTAATAGGCGCTCGCTCTGTGGTTACCACTGGCACCAATACCACCAAATGGCGCGGCACTTGATGCACCGGTAATTGGGCGATTCCAGTTAACAATACCGGCGCGAATATGTTTTAAGAAGTGCTCATAATCTTCACTTGAGTCACTTAAAAGCCCAGCCGATAAACCAAATGAGGTATTGTTCGCTTCCACAATTGCACTGTCAAAGTCGCTATAGCGATAAATTTTAATTAATGGGCCAAAGTGTTCTTCATCTGCGATGCTGGCCACATTTGTTACATCGATAATACCAGGGCTTACAAAACCGGTGCCTGGTTTTAAGTGTTTTAGTTCAACTAAAGGTTCAGCTCCCATATCAATCAATTGTTGCTGAGCGGCGACCATTCCAAGCGCGGCTTTTTCGCTGATCATAGCCCCCATGAAAGGTTGTTCTTTGCTAAAGCTGTCTGCAACTTTTATACTTTTAGTTGCGGTGATCAGCTTTTCTAAAATAGCATTACCATTAGCTGTATTTGCAATAAATACCCGACGGGCGCACGTACAGCGCTGACCAGAAGTTATAAAGCCGGATTGGATAATATCATGCACGGCAGCATTTACGTCAGCCACATCTTTAACTATGAGCGGGTTATTCCCCCCCATTTCTAGCGCTAAAATTTTACCTGGATGTCCAGCAAACTGCTTATGTAATAAATGACCTGTGTTTGAGCTGCCAGTAAAAAACAAGCCATCGGTATCTTGGTGGCTAGCAAGTGCAATACCGGTGTCAACTTCACCCTGAATAAGGTTGATCACCCCAGCTGGCAGGCCTGCTTTTAACCATAACTCAAGTGTGTATTGAGCAACAAGTGGGGTTAGCTCAGATGGTTTAAATACGACGGTATTACCCGCTAAAATTGCCGGTACTATATGACCATTAGGGAGGTGGCCTGGGAAATTATAAGGGCCAAAAATAGCCACTACACCATGCGGCTTATGACGAATAAAAGCTTTAGCGCCGGGCATTGGATTTTCAGTAGTGCCTGTTCGTTCATTATGAGCTTTTATTGAGATCGCCACTTTGCCTGTCATAGCACCCACTTCGGTGCGTGTTTCCCATAGTGGTTTACCTGTTTCGCGGGCAATGATAGTCGCAAACTCTTCGCTATTTTCTTTTAGCTGGCTGACAAAACGCTCAAGAACCGCAATACGCTCTGTAATTGGGGTATTTGCCCATGTAATGTGTGCCTGACGAGCTGATTTAATCGCTGCGTCGACTTGTTCTTTACTTGCTGCTTTACCTTGCCAAACAATATCCCCGTTACTTGGGTTTATTGAACTGAAATCATGACCTAAGCCAGTTTGCCATTGGTTATTGATTAGTTGGCTGTTGTGCGTATTAACGCTCATAGAAACTCCTACAGAGGTTTACAGACGGAAAAACCGCGCTGCATCTCCTTGTTTTAATTTAAGTGCTTTTGCAACTTCACTGCTAATAATCAAGGTATGTTTAGCATGATTATAATGTGCATGTTTTGTGAAAGTGGCTCTGAAGTCATTCACGCCTTGATTACAAATAGCTAAGGTGTCGGAACTTTGTTGATTAATATGATCAAGTTCACCTATGGTAATAGGGCATACTTGAGATTCACGGATGCTACGTATATTGCCAAGTTTGGCTTCAACTGTTGGCCCAGCATCAAATAAATCAACGTAACCTCGATGCTCAAAACCTTCTTTTTCAAGCAATTTTAGTGCAGGTTTAGTGTGCTCGTGTACTTTACCAATTACAGCTTGCGCTTTTTTGCTTAACAGGTTGGCGTAAATAGGGTACTTGGGCATTAATTCACTAATAAATACTTTATCGCCTAAGCCGACTAAATGATCGGCTAGTGGGAATTCAATACTGAAAAAATGTTCTTCAAGCCATTGCCAAAATGGAGAATGGCCGTTTTCGTCACTAACGCCACGCATTTCTGCAATGATGGTATCGGCAAAACGCTCACTGTGTTGAGCCATAAACAAAAAGCGTGAACGCGATAAGAAACGTCCTGTTAGCCCTTTGCGGCTATCTTCACGTAAAAACAGTGTGCATATCTCTGAGCAGCCGGTGTAATCATTACACATACTGAGAATATCAACGGTGTTATATACGTTAAGAGTGCGAGAATGATGAACCGTTTTACCTAAATGATAGTGATACAAAGGAACGTTCATACCGACCGCCGCTTCAATCGCGGTAGTGCCGACTACTTGACCTGTTTCACTGTCTTCTAATACAAATAGGTAGCCCTCGTCTTGAGGCTTATTAATGTTTTTTGCAAAGCTCCTTTCTGCTCGTTCAATTTTCTCTAGCAACAAGGCATCATCAACAGGTAATGATGTAAAACCATGGCCTGACTCTATTGCTATTTGTTTTAGTGAGTCAAAATCATTTGCGGTTATAGGACGTAATACTTGCATTTAAAAGTGCTCCATTAACGCCCTAAACAGGGCGTTAAATTAGGTTAACCGTTTACAACGTCTGCTACGGCTTTTTCAAAGCGCGCTAGACCTTCTTTAATGTCCTCAAGTGGGATCACCAGTGAAGGCGTAAAACGAATAACATCGGTACCAGCAACTAAGCTCATTAGTCCTTGTTGAGTACTTGCTACCAAGAAGTCGCGAGCGCGCCCTTCAAACTTGCTGTTTAGTACGGCGCCTAATAATAGACCTTTACCGCGTACTTCACTAAATACGTCGTATTTTGCGTTGATCGCTGCAAAACCATCACGGAAAAGCTGTTCACGCTGTTTAACGCCGCTTAGCACTTGTTCGGTATTCACGGTATCAAATGCCGCTTCTGCCACTGCACACGCTAACGGGTTACCGCCATAGGTTGAACCATGCGTGCCCACTTTAAGATGTGCTGCAATATCAGTCGTGGTGATCATCGCACCAATAGGGAAACCGCCACCTAACGCTTTTGCTGTTGTTAAAATATCTGGTGTCACGCCTAATTCTTGGTATGCGTATAGTGAGCCTGTACGGCCTACACCCGTTTGTACTTCATCAAAAATAAGCAATGCATTGTGTTTATCACACAAAGCACGCACACCTTTGATAAATTCATTATTTGCAGAGATAATGCCGCCTTCACCTTGCAGAGGTTCCATCATTACGGCACAGGTTTTATCGCTGATCAGTGCTTCAAAAGCTGCTAAATCATTGTAGTCACAATGATCAATTGCGGCTGGTTTAGGACCAAAACCGTCAGAATATGCGGTTTGGCCACCCACAGTTACGGTAAAAAAGGTACGACCATGAAAGCCTTTGTTAAATGCGATTATTTGGCTTTTATCAGCACCATGTACATCCAATGCGAAACGACGCGCGAGTTTTAGCGCTGCTTCATTTGCTTCTGCGCCTGAGTTTGCAAAGTAAACTTTGTCTGCAAATGTTGCGTCGGTGATTTTTTTAGCTAATCGAAGTGCTGGCTCATTAGTCATCACATTGGATAAGTGCCAGATTTTTTCGCTTTGCTCTTTTAACGCATTAACAAGGGCTGGGTGACAGTGGCCTAAACAGTTGACCGCAATACCGCCAGCAAAGTCAATATATTCTTTATCGTTTTGATCCCAAACACGAGAACCTTGGCCACGCACCGGAATAACCTCTGATGGGTTATAGTTAGGGACCATTACGTCGTTGAATAATTCTCTTGTTACTTGCATTTGTTACACCTAATTCTGGCTTAATATGAAAAAAAACAAATTGCATTTGATGGGTTAATCAAGCCGTTATTACCCTGCAATAATGTGCTTTAATGATTTTTCTTATTTACTACCGCTATTATCTGAGTTCAAAGCTTAAATTTGCAGTGCTATTTTGTGAAAAATGATTAAAATAAAACACAAAATGACGAGGTTAATAATCAATATGATAACTATACAAGACGAAAAGCTACTTTCTATACTTCGCACGAATGCCAGAGCGAGTATTTCTGATCTTGCCAGGGCACTTAACTTATCGCGCTCAACGGTGCAAAGTAGGATGTTAAAGCTAGAAGAAACTGGAGTAATAAAGGGCTACAGTGTTGACTATGGCGATGCGTACTTAAGTGCCATGGTATCGGCCCATGTATCAATTAAGGTAAAGCAAAAACTAACCACTAAAACTAACCTTGAACTCAAGCAGATTGATGCTATTTCACAATTGTATGCTATCAGTGGTGAGTTTGATTTGATAGCCGTTGTACAAGCACAAAATTTAGAAAAACTCAGCCATTTACTCGATGACATTGGTAACTTAGATGGGGTTGAACGTACGACTTCCTCTGTTATTTTAGAAACAAAGTTTAAACGCTAAGTTGACCACAAATACAGAATGTCATACTTTATATATATTATTTTTTGCTGTGTAGCGTATTGAGGTTAAATTATTTCCTATCTTTACGACTAAACAAAACAGTATTTACGCACTACACTTACTACTAGCGCTGGGTTTTTTACTCGTTAATGTAATTATGCTCCCTAATTTTATTGGCGTTTTTATTTGGTTTATATTTTCTAGAACTTATGTTCGGGTAATTAATCATAATTAAGAATCTTCAGTTATTTGAATATAGGATCCCTATGGAAGAAAACTTATTAAATTCTGTTATTAAAATAACTAAAAACCGTGATGTAGATTCATTAGAATATAGCTTGATCTCGACGATCCAAGAATTTGTTGGTTGTACAGAAATTGTAGTTTATAAGGATTTAGACGTACACACTGATTTAACGATTGAGCGCAGCATATCGTTAAAAGTAATTAATGGTAATCAGTTTGAATGGGCACAACGTAAAGTAGTCGATTCACCAGAGCCAGAACTGTTGTCATGTTTGCGCTCAGCATGCATTATTACTGTACAATCAGCGGATGGCATTGAGAAGCGTTGGTTACCAATTTCTTTGCAAGATAAGCCGATAGGCGCTATTGCGGTTGTATGTAAAGATTTAAAAAGTGCGGATCAAGTGTTGCTTAATGCCTTTTGCCGTATCTATGAAAATTATTTATTTATCTTGCATGAAAATGAACGGGATCAACTCACAGGTCTGTTAAATAGACAAACATTTGATAAAAAAATAAAGCAGCTAATTGAAAAGCAAGTAATAAAACAGCATAAAACAGCAAAAATGGATAACAATCGCAAGCGTAGGCTCAGCTCAACATCTTGGCTGGCAATGCTTGATATTGATCACTTTAAAAAAATAAACGACAGCTTTGGTCATGTTTGTGGTGATGAAGTTTTATTGCTGCTTGCACAAAAAATGCGCCACTTTCTACGCTCAACCGATTTGATTTTTCGCTTTGGTGGAGAGGAATTTGTGATCGTGTTTGAACCCACCAATTTTGAGTCGATTGAAAAGAAAATGAATGAGTTTATGGAGATGATCAGAGAAACTCATTTTCCATTTGTTGAAAATATGACCGTTAGTATTGGCATGTGTCGCATCAGCCCTTACGACTTTCCTATTAATGTGTTAGAAAATGCGGACAAGGCACTTTATTACGCAAAGGAAAATGGTCGCAATAGGCTGTGTTTTTATGAACAGTTAATGGAGAACAACTTGATTGACTCAAATGATAAAAGCACGGATATAGATTTATTTTAATCTGACGCCTTTGGTATTTTCTTAATGATAGTTTTTGTTACTTCATCAAGTTTAATGACATAAGCGTTACCGCCAATTCCTTTAAATTCTTCATCGGTAAATACAATGGTATTTTCATCATAGAAAGTAATCGCTTCTTTTTGAGTCACAATCCCCAAATCTATTCGTGATACGTCCCCTGAGAAAAACTTATCACCAGTAAAGTTTTCAAATAACCAAATGCTTGTTGAATCTAATAATACTAACTTTGTACGATCGGGGCTCAGTGCTGCAGAGGTTATCCAGCAAAGCTTTTCCATTGTTGTACAGGTTTTAAATGAATCTATTAACTGCGCATCAAAATTAGCTGCATGATCGCCAACTTTATAAACATTAGTAATGCCATCAAACGGCTCAGTACGGTTTTTAGTAAACAAATATAAGTGACGGCCAAAGGCAACAAATGCTTCTAGATCAAAGTTTCGCTTATCTGGTGTGATAGGGCTACCGTCAAGTTCTGGATAAGTAAACTTGATAATTTCAGCTTCGGTGGTATCAGTTTTGATGTCGATGGGATTTTCTATTTTATAAATAGTGAGCCACTTACGTTCTTGTTTATTATTACCAAAGTCACCTAAAAAGAAGTGCCCAAAGTCATTCTGAGTCATATCTTCCCAATCAATGTTTTTCGCATTAGTAACAAGGACCTCTTTGGCGATAGAGCCATCTTCGTTGAGGCGATAAAGTTTTGGATCATCACCGCTGTCATTTATTGCCCACAAGCGCTTGAATTTATCAAATTCGATCCCCGATATTTCTTTGAGTTTAGGATCAACACTGAGTTTCTTTTTGCTGTATAAGGTATAAATTGAAATGCTGGTAAGTACAATACTCACCAAAATGATGATTGAGATTAATGAATAAATACTTTTTTTAAGCATGGAGGAAGTAGAATCTGATACTAAGTTATTGAGTATTATTATCTATTTTAAGGTGAATTTCCATGCCAATAAGACTATAAATGAATAATCGTTAAGTTTCGAGGCTCCATACGCCAGTGCCTGTCGCCGCTATATGATTAACATTTCCTTGTAGTACTTTGCTGCCAACATTCACAGATGACTGCGGACGACTGACCAAATACCCTTGCACGCAGCTAATACCCATACGCTTCACTAATTCAAACTGGGCGATTTCTTCCACCCCTTCAGCAACGATTTTAAGGCCGAGCTTCGAGCCTAACTCACTGATTGAATTTAATATTTCATTATACTTCGGGTTTTCATTAGCTTGGGCTATGAATAATCTATCAATTTTGATCACATCAATAGGTAGATCAGCTAAGGTGCTTAAAGAACTAAAACCGGTACCAAAGTCATCAATTGCGATAGTGACGCCTTCTTTTCGTAATTTTTCTAATTCATTAATAATAGTGTGACTTGCGGTGATCAATGTTGATTCGGTGATCTCTAACATCAAAGAAGTAGGCGGGAGACCCGTTTTTGCGAGTTTTTTCATTACCCATTCGTGAATAGGGCGATGTTTGAGTTGAATGCCTGAGACATTAACTGAGATTTTAACTTTGCGCATACCAGCATTATGCCAAGCTGCCATTTGTCGACATGACTCTAGCATTATCCAATCACCAAGCTCTAATATAAGGTTTGATTCTTCGGCAATCGGAATAAACTCTACTGGAGAAATAGCCCCTTCAACAGGATGATCCCAGCGCACTAATGCTTCGAAGTAATCGATGGCGCAATCTTCAACATGCACAATAGGCTGAAATGATAAATGAAAATTATGACACGCAATCGCTAAACGCAGCTCTTCGAGTAAGTAGTGGTAGCGACGCATTTTATTGCCCATTTCTGGCGAATAGACTTTAAAAATACCACGTCCATCGGTTTTAGCACGATACATAGCCACATCCGCCATTTGCAACAAAGCATGGGGAGTTGATGCACTCTCAGGATAAACCGCAATACCGACACTGGCACTGATCTTAATTAGTTTATTGCCTAGTACAAAGTCTCGCTCTATTTCGTTTAATACATGCTGTGCAACATCCAAACTTTTAGAACTGGAATCAATGTTATTAATAAAAATAGAGAATTCATCGCCCCCTAAACGTGCTAGATTTTGCTCTAGCAGACTGGTGGGATTGATATCATTAAGCTTGTGATGGCGTAATACGCTGGCGAGGCGTTCGGCTACTTGAATCAATACTTCATCACCAAAACTGTGACCAAAAGAGTCATTTACTTGCTTAAAACCATCTAAATCAATAAATAACAAGGCACAGTGAATGTTTGTGAGTTCAGCACCACTGAGTTGACGGTCTAAGTGCTCAATATAAGCGTGACGGTCAATTAACAAGGTCAATTTATCTTGGCAAATACTGGTTTGAGTTTCACGAGCATAATTGGCTACATGGCTGGTTAAGGCATTAATTGCTTGGCTTAAGCGGGTAACTTCTGTTGCATGCTCAAGCTCAGGAAGTTGAATGTTAAATGACTCGATTACTTTTTTTGTTTGTGTATTAAGTTGTTCTATTAATTGTTTTTCGCGTTTAATGTTTAATTGCTTACCAAAATACCACGTTAAAAATAAACCTATTAAAATCAATAGAATAAAGTTTATGGGTGACAAAATAGTGGCATTGAGCATTGATGACACTTGGGCAGTAATAAATTGTGTGTCTGTTGCTTTAATAAGTAAATAATCCGTACCATCTTTGCGAACAATATAATGGCCATTTAATATAGGATTATACCAAGAGGGCATCGTTAGTTGGGTGGTAGCAGTATCAAAAGCGCGAGTGGCAATACTAGATTGTTGCGGGTTAATGGTATTGACTTGCTTGGTCAATAAAATATTCATGCCGTAGCAAAAAATAAACATAGCAATAAAGGCAATACTGAGTAAGCGAAAAAATTTAGTCATTCCATTAAACCATTTTATCCCAATTATATGAGTTTTTTATTAGGTATTACATAATTTTATCAGTATATAGTTTGTCAGAGTCACTGACAAAACATTTCTTTTACAATAGTCTTGTAAAAGCAACCCTTTTCCTGTTAAGTGTTATTTTATCGATGTTTGCCGAACTTTTACTCAATTTAATCATTAAATAAATTCACTTTACCAGCGGTTATTTGTTAACTACTTTAAAGGTCATAATTCAGACCGTGATTAAACTTGGTTTAGTTCTTGCTCTCATTTAATTGGTGATAATGAGGTGAGTGTTTTGTGTTTTATTTGCACATATTTGGTGCGATATTTTTTTAATTGCACTGTCATAAAGCATAAATATAACTTTGTTTAACTAGGGTGTGTTTATTTTTCGAGGTTACTTTTACTGCAGTATGTTTGATTGTTAGGCAAATCAGAGCACATAGTAGTGTTTTATCTACATAGATTGTGCGATAACGTAGCATAACGACCAAGCGCAGTCTGAAAGTTGAACAAATTTCAAGCTTGAAAAATTACACGCCCTAATAAAAATACATTTTACAGCCCTGCGTATGTTGAGTAGTTGAACGCACTTCTGTGGCAAGGATTAATTGACCTTAAGGTTTAGTTTGGAGCCCACTATGTTAAGTAAACGATTTTTTAAAACTAAAAATGAAGCTGAAGTTACATTTGAATTTCAGCATCCTCAGGCTGAGCAAGTTCAGTTAGTTGGTGAATTTACTGATTGGCAACCTGTTACTATGAAGTTTAATAAAAAAGAGCAATGTTTTAAGTTAAAACAGCGCTTACCGAACGATCAACAGTTTCATTTTCGATATTTAGTTAATGGTACTATTTGGGATAATGATCACCATGCTGATGGATACATAGCAAACAGCTTTGGTACAGAAAATAGTATAGTCAATACACAACGTATTTAAGGCGCGGTAAATGGAGTCTCTTTCACAGCTTTTTTATCTACATGGTATTGGCTATGAATACACCAAATATACCGGTGAACACGTGGTTTTTAGCGATGCAACCCGCAGTGCGGCACTCAGTTGTTGTGGTGTTGATGTTACAGATCACGCTCAAATAGCGCATTTAAATATCAGCTTAGATGCCAATAAGTGGCTGCAACTAGTACCAGAGTGTAGTTTGGTATGTGCTGAACAACCAGCCGTTAAAGTGCGTATTGATAGGCGTATGCTAGGGCAACAATGTACCGTATCATTTGCACAGCTTGATTTGCCCAGCATTACTCACCAATTAGCTGATTTGCAATGCAGTGGCGATTATTTATTTAACGACGTCACTTATTTAGAGCTTATTTTTCCGCTTCCATTATTGCCAATTGGTTATCATGATGCGCATATTAGCGTTGCAGGTTTAACGGCGACAACTCAACTGTGGGTGACACCTAAATATAGTTTCCAAGTGACAGATAAAAAGCAAAGCGGGCTTTCAATTCAACTTTATAGTTTAAAAAATAATGCAGCACTAGGGATAGGCGATTTTGCCGATTTATTATCGCTGACCGAGCAAGCAGCAAGTCATAAACTGGATTATATTTTACTCAATCCACTGCATTTATTATTTTCTGAGCAACCAGAGCGAGCAAGTCCCTACAGTCCAAATAATCGCGCGTTATTAAACCCACTCTATATATCAATTGATTTATGCGATGACAGCATTAATAACCCCGATATCACTGCGTATTTACAAAGCAGCTATGCGAGTGACTTTAAAAAGCGGACTCTACAGTCGCAGTATATTAATTACAGTGCAGTGAGTGAATTCAAATACGCAGCCTTTAACTTGCTATACCAGCATTTTTGTATGCATGGGAGTGAGCACCGCAAACAACACTTCAGCGATTTTTGTCAACAGCATGGTTCGACACTTGCGACCTTAAAAGTTACTGACAGCGACTTTGCTTACTACTTGCAATGGCTAGCATATGTGCAATTAAAATTATGCCAAACTACCGCCCGAGAGCAGGGAATGAGTATTGGTTTGATCAATGATTTAGCGGTGGGTTGCGCCGGTGATGGCAGCGAGTTTCTCAATCAACAATCGTTGTTTACCGATTCTGCTTATGTAGGTGCACCGCCTGATCCATGGGCAGAGCATGGCCAGAACTGGGGATTGCCAGCATTGAATCCGATTAAGCTCAGCGATAATAATTTTAGCTACTACCGAGCATTGATCCGTGCCAATATGGAAAACGTTGGTGGCTTACGTATTGACCATGTTATGGCTATCCGCCGTTTATGGTGGTGTTTTGAGCATCAACAGCAACAAGATGGTTGCTATGTGTATTATCCATTTGAGCATTTATTAGCGGTACTGACAATAGAATCCCATTTGAATCAATGTATTGTCATTGGTGAAGATCTTGGGGTTGTTCCACCAGAGGTGAAAGCTGCACTTGCAGATAAAGCAATATTTTCAAATAGCTTATTCTATTTTGAAAAAGATTATCAAGGTGAATTTTTAGCGGCTCAGTCATTTGCGCCACAATCATTGTTAATGGTTGCAAACCATGATGTACCGCCTTTCTTTGGTTGGTGGCAGGGGCTTGATCTTACTTTGAAATTAAAATATCAATTAATTGATGAACAACAGTTAACTCAACTGCATGCAGACCGAGAAATTGAAAAACAACGACTACTGCGTTTTCTGTCAGGATGTGCAGAGCACTCCTTGTTTGTGGACAGTACAGCAAGTGATGTTTATCAGGCGCTGACCTTAGGCTTGGCCGCTGCACCAGCGCGGTTATTTACTATTCAGCTCGATGATTTAGATGAGCAAACATTACCTGTAAACATTCCTGGAACGGATCAAGAATACCCTAATTGGCGTCGGGTATTAACGCATTCAAGTGAACAAATATTAACTCGTCACAGTGCATTTCTCAGTGCTATTAATTCCATAAGGACTAATTAAATGAACAGTATTGTTCGTAAAACCGCAAAGTCACAGCACTATGATCAACAAGTTAATGCTTTAAAGCGCGGCTGTTTTAAAGATCCGTTTAGTTTTTTAGGCGTACATGCAATTACTGACACGCACAGTGAAATACGCTGTTATATGCCCGGGGCAACAAAATTAACGATTAAACTGCCTCAGCAAATGATTGTTAGCATACGCTATGGTGATTCAGATTTATTTATAGCACAGCTTAGTAATCAAGATATTTCAGCTTATCAGCTAGTGGTAGATTACAGCGATTGTCAGGTTATTTGTGAAGATGTGTATAGTTTTGATAGCAGCCTAGATGATAGTGCTATGTACTTATTTAATGAAGGCACATTAGAGCATGCATATCGCCATCTTGGTGCCCACTTTATTGATTTTAAAGGTGTTGCAGGTGTGCGTTTTAGTGTTTGGGCACCTAATGCTAGCAGTGTTTCAGTTATTGGCGAATTTAATCACTGGCAGCAAAGCCAACACTTTATGCGTTTTAACCCTGCGTCTGGAGTCTGGGATTTATTTATTCCAGAGCTCAGTGAAGGTCAGTGTTATAAGTTCTCTATAACAACTCTCAGTGGCGAAGTGCTCGAAAAGGCTGATCCATTTGCATTTAAAATGCAGCAAGCACCAGGCACTGCTTCAGTACTTCAAACTCGGCCCACAGCAATTGAACTAACTGATAAAATGCAACGTCAGCGTGTTAAACGCAACGCGATTGATGCACCTATCTCTATCTATGAAGTGCATTTAGGTTCTTGGCAGCGAGAAGAGGGAGATCGTTATTTAACTTATCAAGAATTAGCACAGCGGTTAATTAATTATGTCACTGAGCAAGGCTTTACGCATATCCAACTTATGCCGATCAGTGAATTTCCATTTGATGGTTCTTGGGGGTATCAGCCAGTTGGCTTATTTGCACCAACGAGTCGGTTTGGCGGTTTGGATGATTTTCGTTATTTTGTAGGGCAATGCCAGCGAGCTAACATTGGTTTACTCATTGATTGGGTTCCAGGACACTTCCCAAGTGATCCACATGGCTTGCATCGATTTTACGCCACGCATATATTTGAACATGCCGATGTCCGTCAAGGTTGCCATCCAGATTGGAATACTTATATTTCCAACTATGACCGCCCAGAGGTTCGTAGCTTTTTTGTTGCTAATGCTATGTTTGTGTTTGACGAATCTCCCCTTGATTGCTTAC
>NZ_JACJFH010000065.1:0-28312 GCF_014164495.1 Pseudoalteromonas sp. SG41-5
CTTCGGGCTTCGGGCTTCGGGCTTCGGGCTTCGGGCTTCGGGCAAAGATTAAAACCTTGTGGTGCTGCCACAAGGTTTTTTTATGCCTATGATTACAAGGTGATGGTGAGTTGTTAAACTCAGTTAAAAGAATAAGAACGTAAACTACTTTGCAATCAATCTCTTTATTCCCTGTACACCTTGTACAGAGTATCTTTCTGTTCCAAATGTTATTTGGTGCATTATTAATTAATAGCCAAAAACAAAGTCGTTCCTTGGTGCTGCTATTTGTATTTCAAGGCTGTGTATGCGCCTTTAACCTGTTAGAAGGGTTAGGCCTTTCTGATTACTTAATCACACCGGCATTTACATTACTGTATGGGCCTATGATTTACTTTTTTACCTTGTCGATTACAGGTAAGCAGCCCTTTATAACATCACACTACGCGGTTCACTTAATTCCTGCGGCTATTTCCTTGGCCTTTACCCACTACACGCAGGCGATCATTTTACTCGGTTCGCTCAGTCAACTTGGCTACTTCTACTTTGCTTATGGCACTTTAAAGGGCTACCACAAACAACTTATGCATGCGCGCTCAGATGCTGAGAGCCTTAAGTTAAAGTGGTTGTTCAAAGCATTATTTATTTTTGCCATTATTGTCGTATTCGATTTGCTGCGCATGAATGTGCAACCAATCACGCCGCTCGATTTAAAGATGTACTGGTACTTATTAAACGAAATACTGTTACTGCTTATGTTTAGCTTTTTGTTGTTCCACACCACCAAGAATAGCTTTCAATTCGAGCCTGTCACATTACCTGAAGAAACCGAAGCTGAAGAAGCTGATTCGTCTGATGAGCAACTTGCACAGCAAATTTTCTCAACCATTGATAACTTGATTATTAATGAATCGCTTTATCGACAACCTAGGCTGTCACTAAACGACTTAGCAGATCAAACAGGGCTCGGTAGTAAAGAAATATCTTGGGCTATTAACAGCACAACGGGGAACAACTTTTGTGAGTACATCAACCAGCATAAAGTGAATGATGTTAAACGCGAAATAGAGCAAGACTCACCTCAAAAACTCAGCCTGATAGAACTGGCATTTCAAGCTGGCTTTAATTCTAAATCGACTTTTAATGCGGTGTTTAAAAAAGAAACGGGATTAACGCCGAGTCAATTTAAGAAGCAAACACTAAAAAACAGCTCATAAAACAGACAAAAAACGTCCTAAATCCTGTTTTAGGACGCTTTTTTACAGCCCAAACGCTAATTTAAACAAAAAACAGCTTTGAGACTCCAGATGTACAAGTCCTATTTTTTACTACTAATATTGTGCCTATTAATAAACTTTTCGGGTTCTGCGTTAGCAACGAATCATTCTTTAGAGGTAACGAATCAAGCCTTAAAAGTGCAACCAAATCGCGTTGGTGCAACAGACCCAATCGCTTACTTTCAATCGAAAACAGCAGCAATAGAATTTGCTAAACAACAAAACTGGGCTCTGGTGAATAAACTCACAAAACAGCTCATTAATGAATATCAAAATGATGGCGATACTTGGTATTTACTTGGTCTCAGTTATTTTCAATTGGCCGATTATCAAAATGCCAGCAATGCTTTGCAACGCGCACTTGCAATTGGGACTAGCTTAAAAGGCATTCCTAATGGGGCTAGTAATCCTAACGATTTAATGGTGAAAATTGCAGAGGCATACGCAGAGCTTAATAACCAACAGCAAGCCGAGTATTGGCTCAAAAAAGCACTGGCAGCAAGATGGGATGACCGCCCAACACTTGCTGGCACCAGCTTATTTAAATCTGGTACTAACCCTCACTTTGAACGCTTTGCGCAATCAACCAGTTATAAATCACTTGCAGGTAATAATTTGGAGACTGAACTCAATCGAGATCAAAAATGGCGCACCGATTTAGCGTTTTTAGCTGCAGAGATTAAACGTTTACACGTGGCAATGTATCAAAACATAAGCCCTCAACAATTTGCTGAAAAAGTAGCAAGCATTGATAAAGCGATTCCTATTATGATTGATCAGCAAATTATTTTTCAGTTTATGGAGCTAATTGCACTACTTGGCAATGGTCATAATTTATTGATCCCAGCATGGGGTGAAAAAGGCAACTTTCAGCAATTGCCATTTCAGTTTTATCAATTTAGTGATGGCTTATACATCACCAAAGCAAGTAGTGATTACCAGCAATATATTGGCTATAAAGTTGCAGCATTTGCCGATACACCAGCCGATCAAGCCCTTGAGTTAACTAAACGTGTTAATGCTCGTGATAATGAAATGCAAACCCTGTGGTTGGGCCCATATTATTTAAGTTTGCTTGATGTACTAAACGGGCTTGGCATTAGCAAAGGTAACGAGGTAACACTCACGCTCAGCTCACCAAAAGGGGCTATCACCACAGTTACACCAGCGCTCAAGTCAATGCAATTTGCAGGTTTTCCTAAGTTACCAAAACTTACTGAACACCCTACGCTTAGATACTTACAAAAAACAACACGCCGTTTTGGAGCGAACAAATCAAAACGAATAAATTACTGTATGTACAATTCAATGATGTGCGAAATAGCAAAGATCTCACACTTGCTGAATTTGCTATGCAGCTACAAGCACAAATCAAATACGATGACATTGAGCATATGGTGCTAGACCTTCGCCATAACAGTGGTGGTAATGGCTCGCTCAACCCACCTATGGTGGCAACTGCCGCATTTTTTAAAGTATTAAAGCCACAAGGAAAGTTATTTATATTAATTGGCCGCAATACGTTTTCGGCAGGCCATGATGTAGCAGTTAAGATTGCCAATATAGTGCCAGCGATTTTTGTAGGTGAACCATCAGGCACCCGCCCTAACGTGGCTGGTGAAGCAGGCTGGTTTAACCTACCATACAGTAAACAAACAGGACTTATTTCGAGCCAGTTCCACCAGCAAAGCAGAGCTGAAGATCATCGTATTTGGTTAGCGCCCGATATGCCAATTACACTTTCTGCAAAAGATTACTTTGCAGGTGTCGATCCGGTGATGGATGCTGTTTTAACCATAACTAAGCAATAAACAGTGCTGGCATAAACCTTGTAACTATTCAGTTATAGCAACAATTTGCCCTTGTTTACTGTGTAATTAAGCAACTTTTACGCAGTACTCAAGGCATTTTTACAAGGAGGCACTGTGTCTAAATCTGCAATTTTATATCGCATGGTGACCGATGAGCATATTTGCCCCTTCGGTTTAAAATCAAAAGATTTATTAGAGCGACATGGTTACGATGTTGATGATCGTCACTTAACCAGCCGTGAGCAAACTGACGAATTCAAACAGCAGCATAATGTAAAAACCACGCCACAAACCTTTATTGATGATAAACGTATAGGTGGGTACGATGATTTGCGCGATTTTTTCAATCTGACCAAAGCGGGTCAACAAGGCACAACTTACACGCCAGTGTTAGCTATTTTTGCAGTCACACTATTACTCAGCTGCGGGTTTAGCTATGCCAATGGCGACGCTTTATTGTCTATGCAAAACTTAATGCTGTTTATTGCACTGTCGATGGCGGTGTTAGCAATTCAAAAGCTACAAGATTTATATAGCTTTTCAAACTCATTTATTACCTATGACTTACTTGCCATGCGCGTTGTGCCTTATGCTTATGTTTATCCTTTTATTGAAGCCTATGTTGCCATCGGGATGGTGGCCAAACTTCCGGCCTTAGCGGTGGCGCCGTTCTCGTTATTTATTGGTGGTATTGGTGCGGTATCAGTATTTAAAGCTGTATATATAGATAAACGTGAACTCAAGTGCGCGTGCGTCGGTGGCAACAGCAATGTACCGCTAGGTTTTATCTCATTAACCGAGAATCTATTTATGATAACAGCGGGTCTTTGGATGCTAGTTAGTTGATAAAACATATAACGGTTTTGCCCCTTTATTACTGTTCTACCGTGGTTAAATCTGCAAAATTTAGTTAGTATGGTCACGTGTTATTTTTTATTAACGCTCCATCAATTAGGAATTTATGAACAAAGATTTACTGCTCCATCCGGTACTTATTTCACTAGCAATGATCACTATTGCGTTTACTCTTAAGGCGCTGGTTGACAGATTTGCGCGCCATAAAGCAGAAAAAAAAGAAAAAGATATTCGCTATATTTCGCACAATATTAAGCACTCTATTAACCTAGCAACGGTGCTATTACTGCTATTTGTATGGTCTACTGAAATCCAGAACTTTGCGCTGTCGATCGCGGCATTTGCAGTGGCTATTGTATTTGCGACCAGAGAGTTTATTCAATGTATAATTGGCTTTTTCTATTTAGTTACCACGCGCCCGTTTCGGGTTGGTGACTGGGTACAGGTTGGTGAATACTATGGTGAAATTGCTGAAACCGATTGGATCAAAACCACCATGCATGAAATTGACATGCACACCTATCAGTTTTCTCGCAAAACCATTTATATTCCGAATAATAAGCTGATCACTAACCCGATTAAAAACTTAAACTTTGTAAAACGTTTTACCACTCATCACTTTAGTATTGTGCGTAAAGAAAGTTTTAATCCGTATCCAATTTACGAAACTCTAACCACGAAAGCGAAGCAATATTGTGAAGAGTTTCAAGATGTGGCTGGTCGTTATAATTCGATTATCGAAAGAAAATTAGATGCAAAAATTTCTGGCCCTGAGCCTGAAATACACTTTAGCACCACCGAATTAGGCGAGTTTAAAGCCAGCTTCACTTTATTCTGTCCCACTGACAAGGCGCTGGGAATAGAGCATAAGCTAACTGCCTTTTTTATGGAGCTTTGGTACAGTGAAGCTGCAAAACAACAAAGCAGTAACTCTCACATATAATAAGAATATGCCACTATATGGACATAGTTTAACTCACTTGATTAAAACTGAAGTGAGTTAAGCTTTTAACGCTAGCCTCCCGATCTAATATCTCGCTCAAACTCAGTTTTAGTTTTTACTGGCTGACAAGTTGATTGAACCGTGCTCTTATTACTTTCATCTTCGTCAGAACTAAAGATTGTGTAGCTATAGTCTGTTTCAACTTCACCACCTAAGCACTCATGCTCTGCAAATAATTCATCTCCATAACCCTCTGGCATTTCTTTTGACGCACACCCACTGAGGATCAGAAATGTTATTAAAATTGACATTACTTTCATATTAATCACCTTAAAAGAACACGTTATAACTCATACTCAAAATGCCATGATGGAAGCTTGTTGAGTAATGGCTGAAGTGCTTTTTCTTTTCTTAAATCACGACGCTCTCTCTCTAACTGTTCTCGCTCTCGGCGTAACTCTTTACTTTGGCTACTTGACGATTTATCACTCGCTAATTCATTACTAATAGATTGCAGCCGCCAATTAATATTATTAAGTCGATCATCTATCTCGGCTTTCCTTGCTTCAAATTGATAACGCTCGTTACCTTCTTGCCATGCTTTTCTAAACTGTGTGTCATTACAAATCCCGTTATACGCATCGCCTCGCAAACCTAGGGTAAAGCCATTTTCAGGCTCACAAAAGGCTGCGAGCCCCTGTTTGTAACCAGCTTGATAATCATCTAATTTTGCAGTGATGCCAAATTCACTACAAGCAGATATGATTTCTCTGCCATGTTCAAATGTATACCCTTGCTCACCATGACTAAAGCCTAAATTTGTCCAATTGGCCTGTATACATTCATCCTGAGACAAAGAAGAGCATCCTGATATAGATAGTAGAAATAAAATAAACATACAACGGCTAAACATGCTATTTCCTGAAGTGTCATAGACTATTCAAGTACCTATTTTAAGAGATATTCGTTTAAAGTGAATGATAAAAATGTAACAAGCTATTCTAATTCCGTTGAAGTTTAAAATTTACGACAAAACTTAATCCTTTCATCACAAAAAATAACATGAGGCATACTCATAATATTAAAAAGCTGCCTCATAGATATTTTCTTTATTTAACCGTTTGAGCTTGGTTAGTTGGTACATTTTGTTGCTTCATTATCCAACGGGCTATGTTATCTTTTCGCATGAACTTAACACCAGTATGCTGTTTTGCATACTGGATAAAATCATCAAGCGCTTTTACTCGCGCAGGCGTTCCTGCAATACGGTCATGAGCACTAATCGACATCATTCGTCTTCTGTGTTTTCCTTCAGCGTATAACACGTCAAACTCATCTTTTAACTCTTGTAAGTAGGCTTGGGCCGTCATTGCAGTGCTTCCTGAATAGCGCACAATGTCGTTATTACGAAAAGTATAAGGTACAACCACAAAAGGCTTATTATTTACTGGTGTAAAAGAAGGCTCATCACGCGATAGATCATCAATATGATAAATAAACCCCAGCTCTTGCAAAAGCGTAAGTGTATTTTTTGAGTGTCTCATCCAAAATGCATTAAAGCCAACCGGCCGCATGCCTGTCACTTTTTCGATAATATCTGCACTTTTAATATATGAAGCGCGCTCTTGTTCAACACTCATAGAATATTGTGGTGTCCATGTTTGGCCGTGACCCGATGCTTCATGCCCTCGTGAAACCACTTCTTTAGCAAGTGCTGGATTTAATTCCACAGCCCTACCCACCATATGAGAAGTAACTTTAATATTATGTTTATCCCATAGATCAAGTAATCGTGGGATCCCTTCATTCATCCCATACTGATACCAAGTAGGCGAAATCGTATCGTGATAACCCTGCTCTATTTGAGGAAACGGCCCTGCATCAGAGCTATCTTGTGCTGTTGCTTCAAATTGCATTGAAATAGAAATCACTAATTGTGCATCATCAGGCCAATAACCTGATTTATCAGATAATGGGGCCGCATTTAACAACTTACTGCTGCACAGTGCCATTAAAAAAGTGAGTAAAGGTAAAGCCTTCATTTTTTATCTCCTTAACTAATTAACGCGGTCCTGCCGTTACTGTGATCTCGGCTGTTTGCAAAGAGTGCTGATGTAAGAAAAACCCTGTAAGTGCACTTGTTGCCCCTTGTGGAACAGCTAATTTTTCTACATCCAATGCATACACTTTATAGGTATAGCTATGCTTGCGTCCTTCTGGTGGACATGGTCCAAAGTACCCGGGCTTACCCATATCTGTATTATCTTCAATGGCCCCTTCGGGCAAAGTCGTTGAAGATAGTGAGTTACTAGTAAGAGGAATATCATGTACTACCCAGTGCCAAAAACCACTGCCAGTTGGTGCGTCATTGTCATACACTGTCACGGCAAAGCTTTTGGCTTTCTTAGGCGCATTTTGCCATTTAAGTTGTGGCCTAACATTACTCCCCTGACAACCAAAGCTATTCCAGTATTGCTCACTCTTTATTGCCTGCCCTGGCTGTAAATCAGGGCTCGATAAACTAAATTCAGCCGCAAAACTGGCACTACTAAACAGCCCGCTGATCAGTAAAGTAACTACTGAGTTTGAAAAATTAACCATTTTTAGCCCTTATATTTTCAGTTAAAAAGTTACTTTTGATATGCTGGGTAATCGGTATAACCTTTGGCTGTACCGCCAAACAATGTACTCCCATCGGTAATCGTGTTTAGTGGCAGTTGCTCTTGAATACGATACGGTAAGTCTGGGTTGGCAATAAAACGACGACCGAATGCGATGTAATCGGCAAGACCTTGTTCAATAAGCTGCGCACCTGAATGCTCGGTATAATTACCGGCAACAATAATCGCGCCACTAAAATACTGACGAAGTGCGACTCTAAACTCTGGTGTTACGGTAGGTGCATCGTCCCAGTCCGCTTCGGCAAGATGAATATACGCAATACCAATTTGCTCAAATTGCTTTGCTGCCAATAAAATAGTGTCAATTGCTTCACTATCACCCATACCACGCTGAGTGATAAAAGGCGCTAATCTAATACCCACTTTATGAGCTCCAATGGCATTACTAATTGCGCCAATAATTTCACAGGCAAAACGAATACGGTTTTCTTGGCTACCGCCATATTCATCTGTGCGTTTATTCGCTGAACGTCTTAAAAACTGATCAATTAAATACCCGTTACCTCCATGTATTTCAACGCCATCGAAACCAGCCTCAATCGCGTTAATTGCCGCTTGCTTATAGTCATTTACTATTTCTTTAATTTCTTTAACACTTAGTGCTCGTGGGGTTGGGCAGTCAAGCATCCGTCCTTCTCCATCATCGCCTACCACCCAAACTTGTGCATCTGGGGCAAGTGCAGATGGGGCAACTGGCGTTCCATCATGATGAAATGAAGAGTGCGACATTCGACCAACGTGCCAAAGTTGTAAAAATATTTTACCACCTTCTTTATGCACAGCTTGTGTTACTTGCTTCCAACCTTCGATTTGTTCTTGCGTGTAAATACCTGGCGTAAATGAGTAACCTTTGCCCTGAGCAGAAATTTGTGTTGCTTCAGAAATAATCAGCCCTGCAGTAGCACGCTGCGCATAATAAGTGGCCATCAGTTCAGTGGGAATATCACCCGGTTGCGCAGTTCGCGAACGGGTCATAGGTGCCATCACAATTCTATTTTGCGTGACCATGCCACCGAGGGTTTTAACTTCAAATAAGGATTCTATAGACATAACTAACTCTCTTATAAATAATGTTTATCTGGATTTAAATTAAATTTCATCACTACTAAATAGCATTTCGACCTTTATCTCTTCTGGTCCAGGTATAAATACTTGCTGCTCTAACAGCTCTGGCACGGTTCGCTCAAAGTAGCTTATACCTGTTTGCGCTAAGCGACTTTTCAATCCTTGATAACCTATGCTACGAATCGCAATGTGATCTACCACTCCTTGGCCTTGGGTTTTGCTGTTTAATGCTGATAAGTAACCCTGTTGCGCTTTATTACCCGTGGCATTAACCAAATGAATCAAAGCAACATTATCACTGCCGTATAACCATGCCCCTTCGAAAGGGAAAGGCGGACGATACCCTTCAACTAGCCCAACTGAAATTATAAAGAACTGTCGCATCGCCTGGTAATCACAACTAGAAATTAATACATGATCTAAACGCATAAACTTTCTCTGTTGATAATGAGTACAACCAGTTTAACTATTTACTTAAATTTGATAATTGAGTTAATATCAAAAACACTATTCATTAATACTGAATTATAAAGAGTGAGGAACGATGGCTAAGATTGATGATATGCAGCTTTTTGTTCATGTGGTGCGCTCTGGCGGGCTTGCTGCAGCTGGGCGAAAAATTGGTTTATCGCCTGCGAGTATGACGGCACGTATCAACCAGCTTGAAAATCACTATCAAACCCGACTATTAATACGTAATACTCGAAGTATTAAATTAACCGAGGCTGGAGAGCACTTTTTTCAAGGCTGTTTAAGAGTGATTGCTGAAATTGATGCCGCAGAGCAAAGTATTCAGCTTAGTAAAAACACTCTTTCGGGTAGTCTCAAAGTAACCGCACCCTCTGACTTTGGTAAACAGTTTGTTGCCCCTGCAATAGCTAAATTTGTAGCACTGAATCCACAAGTAAAACCACACCTACATTTAACCGATGGCTTAGTTAATCTAGTTGAAGAAGGCATTGATATTGCTATTCGCTTTGGAAACTTACCCGATAGTAATTTGATTAGCCGAATGATCAAAGCCAATAAACGTGTGTTATGTGCTTCAGCTGAATATTTAAAAATACATGGCCAACCTTTACAACCAAGCGATTTATTAAATCATCGCTGCTTAGTAATGGAGAGACTTGGTCAATCGATGCATGATTGGCATTTTAAAGACGAGGTAATTCGCGTACCTGTAGCTATGAGTAGCAGTGATGGTGCAGTGATCAGACAGTGGGCAATTAACGGTGCAGGTATTGCTCTAAAATCAATGGTAGATATTAATGATGATCTAACTAACGGTAATTTAGTGACGTTACTTGATGACTATATTCTCGGTTTTAGTAATAAAGATAAACAACAGATTGGCTTGCAGTTTCTTTACCCATCAAGGCAATTTCAGCCACGGCAAGTTGTCGCATTTATGGATTTCTTTCAGCAGCAAATTTAACTTTGAAGATAATAGACTCTAATAAAAAAACCTTGAGAGTTTGCACTTTCAAGGTTTTATTTAGAGCGTTTGACAGTTATAAAAATTAAGCCGTGCCACCTACTGTTAGGTTATCTATTTTCAGGCTTGGCTGACCAACACCTACTGGCACGCTTTGGCCATCTTTACCGCAAACGCCCACGCCTTTATCAAGCGCTAAATCATTACCTACCATAGAGATTTGTTGCATAACTTCAGGGCCGTTACCAATTAATGTGGCGCCTTTGATTGGCCGAGTAATTTTTCCGTTTTCAATTAAGTAGGCTTCTGAGGCACTAAATACAAACTTGCCTGAAGTGATATCTACTTGGCCGCCACCAAAGTTTGGGGCGAAGATACCTTTTTTAACTGTGCTAATAATATCGGCTTGGCTGTGCTCGCCGCCTAACATATAAGTATTGGTCATACGTGGCATAGGTAAATGCGCGTATGACTCACGGCGCGCATTACCAGTTGGGTTAACGCCCATCAAACGCGCATTCATTTTATCTTGCATGTAGCCTTTTAAAATACCGTTTTCGATAAGTACGTTGTACGCTGCAGGAGTACCTTCGTCATCCACATTAAGTGAACCTCGGCGATCGGCAATGGTGCCGTCATCAACTACAGTACACAGCTCTGATGCGACTTTTTGGCCCACTTTACCGCTAAATGCCGAGGCTCCTTTACGGTTAAAGTCGCCTTCTAGGCCATGACCTACGGCTTCATGCAGTAATACTCCTGGCCAACCTGCGCCAAGTACCACTTCCATCGTGCCCGCTGGAGCGTCAATAGCTTCAAGGTTTACTTTTGCTTGGCGTACGGCTTCTTCTGCGTATTCCATCCAACGGGGTTTACCATCCACCAGTTCTTTAAAGTAACCATAGTCTAAACGTGCGCCACCACCTGCGCCACCGCGTTCACGGCGGCCGTCTTTTTCAAGTAATACCGAACAATTTAAACGGATCAATGGGCGGATATCGGTGGCAAATGTACCATCGCTGGCCGCAATCAATACTTCTTCATACACCGCAGACATAGAGCTAATAACTTGCTCTGCGTCAGGAGCAAGCTCACGAATATAATTTTCAAGCTCACGTAATAAATTTACTTTGTCGGTATCACTCATGCTTTGAATCGGCTGCAGTGGTGCAAACTGCTGTTTTGCTGCTACATCACTAAATACCTGAATGGCTTTACTTTCACCTGCTTCGGCAATACTGCGCGCAGCGGTTGCGGCTTTGTTAAGTGCTTCTAAATTAATTGCATCAGAGTACGAAAACCCCGTTTTTTCACCGCTCACGGCACGTACACCTACGCCACGTTCAACGTTGTACGAGCCTTCTTTTACTAAGCCATCTTCAAGCACCCATGATTCATGGTGGCTAGATTGAAAGTAAAGATCCGCGTAATCAACTTTATGCTGATGAATAAAACCAAGCGTTTTTTCGAGTTCTTCTCGATTTAGCTGACTGTCGTGTAATAAATGCTGTTCAACCGTGTTCATAATAAATGCTCTCTAAATCGTTGGTGAGATTGCACTGGCATATCTCGACGAATGGCGTGTAAGCGGTTTAGATCTGGCTGACAACCAATAAACCCAATGCCATTTGCAAGCTCGCTGAGGACGTCGCCCCAAGGAGAAATAATAATACTGTGGCCGTATGTCGCGCGACCATTTTCGTGTTGCCCTACTTGCGCAGCAGCAATCACATAACTTTGCGTCTCTATCGCTCTGGCCGTTAATAACGGTTGCCAATGAGCTGCACCTGTTATGGTAGTAAATGCGCTAGGCACTAAAATAACCTCTGCCCCGGCTCGTTGCAAAGCACTAAATAAGCCACTAAAGCGTAGATCATAACATACTGTAAGACCTATTTTACCAAACGGTGAATCGACCACCACAATGTCACTGCCCGCTTCGGTGAAGTTAGACTCGCGATACGCACCAGTCCCATCAGCAACATCAACGTCAAATAAATGCATTTTATTGTACTGGGCCAGCACTTCACCTTGCTCATTAAAAAGCAAAGACGCTGCAAAGTATTTGTCATGCTCTGTGGCAATAGGCACAGTACCTGCTGCTAGCCAAATATCATGTTGGCGACATAACTCACTTAATTGTTGTTGATAAACATCACTTTGCTTTGCTACAACAAGTGTTTCATGACCGCTATTAGCAAACACTAAGAAGCTTTCAGGTAAACACACCAGTAACGGCCGAGTTGCAGGAAGCGTGGTTAACTGTTGCCTAAGTTGATTCATGTTGTCATCAGCACACAGCCCGGAGCACATTTGTAGAGCGACTATCATAGCTTGCATCGTTTAAGGCCTTATTGGGTGACTGTAACAGCGGCATCTTTGAGTATTAACTCACTGGAGGCGGCGGCTTGAGGTTGGTTTTGTGCAGCTTGCGGAAGAGTCACTTCACGACTTTTACGATCTACTTCTTTCACTACAGGATCAGTCATGCTGCCAGTCACTTTAAAATTAATCTCAGAAATAACGCGCGCAGAGTGGAGTACTTTATCTATCGCCAATGCTGCAAGCCCAGTTACCGGATTGACCATCCACGCGACAATCACCGGAATACTTGAGGTCACTTGTGGTGCAACCGCTAAATCGTAATCAATTTCCATGGTATTGAGGTTAGTATGGCCTTTAACCGTCAGATCGGCAGGTACTCCATCCATTTTCGTATCTTGCGTGTAAGCGATGCCTTTATCTACCTGCATGGTACCTTGCAGACTGTTATAAAAAAAACCTTTCGAAAATACATCTCTAAAATCGAGTTTTAACTTACGCACTAATGAATCCAGGCTCAGCAACGAAAATACCCTTGCGCCGCCATCGCTTACCTCAGCTAAATGCCCTTCGCCTAAACGCCAATCTAAATTACCGTTGAGGCTGGCAATATCAAATAAATAAGGCGCATCTTGCCACGCAAGCGTAAATTTAATATCTGCGGGTGAATCTTTAACTGTGGTGGTTATATCAAATTCATCAAATAGTTCACCAATGTCATCACTTTGCATATTACCGCTAAATTGACTTATGCCATCTTGCCAATGCCCTTTAGCACGTAACACATGCTCGCCTTTATCAACCACCAGCTCAGATATGGTGAGCTTATGACCATCGCCATAAAGCGATGCGCTGACTTTATCTAATTGATAGCTTGCCACTTTACAATCAGCACACTCAAATTCAATGGCCGGTATGTCACTCAACCAAGTGTAATCTTGAGATGTTTCAGATGGCTGTAATTCGTCTGTTGTTGGGGTAAAGTTAACACGTAAATAATCACTGGCAATATGAATCGGCCGACTTGATTTATCTAGCGGAATAAGTACTTGCGAGCGTAATTCTTTGGCGTTTAGCCGTAAGCTCATGTCACTTGGGGTCGGCGCTAAACGCATTTCAAAATCATTAAATGCAATATCACCAATGGTTAATTGCTGAATGTTACCCACCACTTCTTTTAATGGCGGTAGTACGCTCTGCTCAGCTGATTCTATTTGACTGATGGTGATGATCTGCTGGATCAAGCCAAGCCAAGGTAATAGATCTGTTTGCTCTAAATCAATTGCAACACTTAAGTCTTGCTGGTTTAAACCCAGATCATGCTCGCCTAAAATAAACTGTGCATTGGTTAGTTTGCCAACGTTATTCGCTAAGATGCCATTAAAATATAAGTTGTTATTAATATTAGCGGTGATCAAATTAGAAATATTATCACCTTGAATAACAGCCGTTAGCGGCCATACTTGATCGGCACTTTTAGTGTATGGTGCGGGCAGCTCACTACTGAGCCCTTCGAGTTGTGAGCTGACATTAGCGCGATAATCAAAGCCGTCCGTTAAAAAGTTTAGAGCAAGATTAATAGCCACTTCACTTTCACCATGCAAGTAACCTTTTAGTAAGTCTTGACCATGAGAAATTAACGTATCAGCATTTAACTGTACTTTTATATCAACGTCAGCACGATAGTTTGGGCCAATATTTTTACCATTAAAGTTAACTTTCAGCGGCATTCCTAACCAACTTGCGTTAGCATTTTCTAAAGTGATCTGATCATCATTAAAATAGAGCTGACCTGTAACACCTTCAAGCTGAAGCCCAGGTTGTGCTAAATACACTGGCAGATCTTTTAAATTAATCATGCCTTTAGCTGTTACATCTAACTCATTTAAATCAACAAGTAGCTCAATATCAGCGCTGGCAGCGCCGTTACCTTGGATCACCTCAAATACATTTGCTAGTGGCTCAGCAATTGGCGTTGCTTTAAAAAACGGCAGTAATGTTTCCATCTCAGCACGTTTATTAATTTTTACGCTCAGTAAATCTGCGTTCATTAGATCTGCAATACTGACATGCACGGCATCATCGATCGCTAAGTTAACAAGCCGCCCATGCTCAGAGTAAATATCCATACGCTGATTTTCAAAATGTAATTTTGCACTCGCTTGAGTTACTGCAGGCCAATCAGGGGCAAATTGATAATTGGCGTTATCTACCTGCGCTAATACTTCAAACTGTCCTGAATTATCAGCAAACGGAAAGCCCGTTAATGGCCCAGAAAACAGCACTTGTGTTTGCGTAAGTTCACCACCTTTAATAGCCCCAGTTAAGTAATCAACTAAATTTTTAGTCATCACAGGGCGTGGGAAATAATGGCTGGCAACACTGGCATCTGGTGCAAATGCTTCTGCATATAAATCAAGCCGAGGCTGTTCGTCTAAGCTAAGCTTCATTTCGGCTGCAACAGTGACCTCATCATTATCAAGCCACATATTATCACTGCTGATCTGCCAACCTTGCTCACTATTGGCTAAATCAATTTGCATATTCAGTTGGTTATATTTGATTGGCTGGCTAAAAGTATCAGCGGTAAGTAACTCGCTATTTTCGCCAAACAGATTAATACGACCACGATCTTGATTTAACAAACCATCGACAAGTAAGCCCTGCACACCGGGCACACCTTGCTCTGCAAGCCAGCCCAATTGCTGGGCTTCAAACCATAATTGCCATTGCTGTGTTGATGTAAATTGCACATAAGCGCGCTTAACTTGACCACTGGGTTGACGACTTAACAGCGGCTCTAATTCAGCAAAATCACTTAACTGGGCTAACCTTGTAACCAAATCAAAATCGAGTTCTTGCAACCAAATTTGTTGTTGCTTGTTATCCAGCTGTGCTTCAAATTGAAAGTCAGGCCAATGCTGTTGATCGTTTGAGAGCCGCACCCCTGAACTTTTTAACCGCCAACCTTGCTGCCAAGGGTAAAGGCTAAAACCCCCTTCACTTAAACTAAATTGATGACTTTTTGTATCTTGCTGCCAATTAATAAAGCTTGGCAACCATTTAACTGTGACATCTTTGATCAGGCCTTTTTCAATACTCAACCATGATTCTAAGTTAATGTCAGAATTGAGCTGCTCTTTACTAGCATTAATATACTGAGCCAGCCATTTCGACACATCAACATTATTTGCTTGCACATAAATATCACCCAGCATGGTTTCTAGCGTCGATCCGGTTAATGCCAAGCGAGCATCAAATGTACCCACTGAAATCCCGGGCAATGCTAAAGTACCACTAGCTAAGTGTTGTTCGTATTGATTTTGCCAAACGATGTCTTCAAGCATCACCCGACGCTCTTTGCCATCTGCCAAGATAAAATTAAGACTACTATTTTCAACCGCAAAATGACCGGTTTTACCTAAGAATAAGCCTTCAATCAGCTCTTTTTGTTCAAACGATACCTCACTGCTGTTTGACTGCAACATAGTCGGCATATCAACATCAGCATGGAAACCGTTGATCACAAAGTAGTTAGATTTTAACTGTCGTGTTTTGATGGTTTCCCAGACGTTTAATTCAAGGCTAGCTTTAGCGATAGTCAGTGCGATGGGTGAGCTTTTATTATCTTCAAAGGTGATATCTTCCAAGACAATAGAAGGGCCTTGGCCATGCCAGCTGGCAGAAATAGCCCCAATTGATAAATTAACCGCAAACTTATCATATAGATAACTTTCAAGGTCACCTTTATAGTCATTGGCATACGGCAGGGTATATTTTAAAACCGAAACAACAACGGCAAGCAGTACCAGCGTTATGGCGAACACTTGCCATAACTTACGGATACAAAAAAAACAGACCGTCTTTGCTTTCATTACATCATAACCACATCAAACTGCTCTTGACTGTAGAGGCTTTCGGTTTGAATGCTCACTTGCTTACCAATAAATAACTCTAGTTCTGCAAGATTATGATACTCGTCATTAAGTAATGCCTCACTTACCGCGGGAGCTGCATAAACCATAAATTTATCAGCCGCGTAAGCACGGTTTACTCGAACAATTTCACGCAGTATTTCATAGCATACGGTTTCAACGGTTTTTTGTGAACCGCGCCCAGAGCAGGCCGGACATACATCACATAAAATATGCTCAAGACTTTCTCGAGTACGTTTGCGGGTCATTTCCACTAAGCCTAATGCCGATAAACCATTAATATTTGATTTAACGCGATCTTTACCCAGTGCAGACTCAAGTGAATGCAATACCCTGCGCTTATGCTCTTCGCTAACCATGTCAATAAAGTCAATAATGATAATACCGCCCAAGTTACGCAACCTAAGCTGACGGGCAATCGCAGAAGTAGCTTCTACGTTGGTGTTAAAAATAGTTTCTTCGAGATTTCGATGGCCAACAAAGGCACCGGTATTAACATCGACCGTGGTCATCGCTTCGGTTTGGTCGATAATTAAATAGCCACCTGACTTTAACGTCACTTTACGATGTAAGGCTTTTTGTATTTCACTTTCAACATCAAACAAATCAAAAATTGGTCGCTCGCCTGGATAATACTCTAAAGCATCGGAAAGAATTGGTACAAACTCTGCGGTAAAGCTTTTTAGCTCTTCATAGGTTAGCTTTGAGTCAACCCGAATACGCTCCATATCTTCCCCTACGTAATCTCGTAGAGTTCGAAATGCTAAGGTTAAATCTTCATGCAAAATACTTTCTTTGCTGGTTTTTTTACGTTTAGTGACGATTTTTTTCCATAGTTTTTTTAAAAACTCGGCATCGTGACGCAACTCAGCTTCGCTGGCACCTTCAGCTGCAGTACGAACTATAAAGCTGCCGTCTTCATCGCCATACTCACCTACAATGCTTTTCAATCGCGCGCGTTCTTCTTCGGTTTCTATACGCTGACTCACACCAACATGAGTGGCATCTGGCATAAACACTAAATAACGAGAAGGGATGGTGATGTCAGTTGTTAAACGTGCGCCTTTAGTACCCAGTGGATCTTTTACCACTTGCACCATAATGTATTGACCTTGGCGCACTAACTCGCGAATATCTTGTACTTTTTTAATTGGTTGCTCGTCAACACCTTCAACAATAGAGGCGCTATTTACAATATCAGACGCGTGTAAAAAAGCCGCTTTATCTAAACCAATATCAACAAACGCAGCTTGCATACCCGGTAATACTCGGCTTATTTTACCTAAATAAATATTGCCGACGATACCTAAATTGCCAATACGCTCTAGTTGAATTTCTTGTAATACACCGTTTTCAATCAGGGCAACACGGCTTTCACTCGGGGTGACGTTGATCAGTAATTCTATACTCATGTTACCTACTTAGGAATTCGCTTAATAATTTTTCGCATTCATATAAAGGTAAGCCTACTACCGCAAAATAGCTACCGGAAATATTAGTAACAAAGCGCCCACCGAGTCCTTGTATACCATAGCCACCGGCTTTGTCTTGTGGTTCACCAGTTTGCCAATATGCTGCTAATTCTTGTTCTGAGAGTGTTTTAAAACTCACTTGCGTGGTTACTACACAACTCATGACCTTGTGTTCAGTAGCAAATGCAATTGCCGTTAACACTTGATGACTGCGCCCAGATAAACGTTTTAGGGTTGCCATAAAGTCAGTTTTATCACGGGGTTTACCTAGTGACTGATTATCTATGACCACTACGGTATCACTGCCGAGTACGGGGCGATCTGTATACCCCATAGCAACACCGGTTTGAGCTTTTAGACGCGCTAAACGCTCAACAAGTTCAAGGGGAGTTTCGTCTGCTAGCTGGCTTTCATCAGCATCAACACTAAATTGTGAAAATTCGATACCAAGTTGAGTTAGTAATTCTTTGCGCCGAGGAGAAGCTGACGCTAAATAAATGGCAGTTTGCATTACCTGATCCTGAAATGACGGCGATATTTACGTAGCAATAAGAAAATCCAAGGCCAACTTAACATGCCAGTCACGACCGGCCATAAATACTGCGGGTTGAAATAAACGTCCATTAAAAAGTGATTAAGCCAAAATTGCATTAAGTGATATAGGGTTAAAAATAAGCCCACAAGTATCGCTTGCTGCCAAATTGAAAAATTACGAATTTTTTGAAAGTTACTTGCGGTTACAAAAATACAAATTGAGTAAGTGAGTGAATTAATTCCCAGCGGTGACCCTGTGGCTAAATCAATCAGCAAGCCAACTACCCAAGCCGTACCAATATTTAATCGATGTGGAACAGCTAAAGACCAGTACATTAATACTAATAACACCCAGTCAGGGCGAAAGGGTTCAAACGAAAAAGGCAATGGCATCAAAGCCATGATCAACGCAAAGAAAATACTCACGGTGATCAATAAGAAGTAACGACTATTCATTGCTGATAGTTTCCTGCTGATTACGCCATAAGATCACTAATAAGCGAATACGATCTAACTGAGCTATCGGCTCGGCGTATACTTGAGCAAACGGGCGGCCCTCATCGCGATTAATTTCAGTTACCACCGCAACCGGGTAGCCCTCAGGAAAAGTGCCTCCAAGTCCTGATGTCACTAGCACATCACCAATCCGTACATCTAAACTATGGGGTACATGGGAGAGTTTAACTAAATTAATTTTACCAATCCCTTCAACCACGGTACGCACATCATTACGTAAAATACGTACTGGTGTGGCATGGGTTGTGTCGGTCATCAGTAACACCCGAGACGTCGTTGAGCCTACTTTGGTAAGTTGTCCGACGACCCCCATCTCATCAATCACCGCTTGGCCTTCACTGATGCCATCTATCGTGCCACGATTGATCACCACTTGATGGCTATAAGGATTTGAATGAACAGAGAGAACTTGAGCAATAATTTTACGATTTGACTGCTTAGCAGAAGAACCAAGTAACGCGCGTAGCTTTTGATTTTCTTTGTTTAAGAATTGATATTGCTGAAGCTGTTCACTTTGTAGTAATTGTTTTTTCTTGAGGGCTTCGTTTTCAGTTAATAATTGATCGCGCGTGTGTAAGCTTTTAGCCCCGAGGCTAAATACTTCATAAGGTAAATTGGCTAAATACAATAACGGACTAACTAAGGTGTTTAAACTAGTGCGTACTGTGGTGCCACCTTGCGTATAACGATCGCCTACGATCAACACGATACTCAAAAGCACTGCGACAAAAAGTCGCAGCTGCAAAGAAATGGCACGCCCGAACATTAACTTCATTAGTCGTAACTAAATACATCACCACCATGCATATCAATCATCTCAAGTGCCTTACCGCCGCCACGCGCAACGCACGTTAATGGATCATCAGCAACCACAACAGGAATGCCGGTCTCTTCCATTAATAAACGGTCTAAATCTTTAAGTAATGCACCACCACCTGTTAATACCATGCCTTTGGCTGATATATCTGACGCCAGCTCTGGTGGCGATTGCTCAAGGGCAACCATTACCGCACTAACAATCCCCATTAATGGCTCTTGCAAGGCTTCTAATATTTCATGTGAATTAAGCGTAAATGAACGCGGAACACCTTCGGCAAGGTTACGGCCACGTACTTCAATCTCAATTGGCTCATCTGTTTTAAACGCAGAACCAATTTGATGTTTAATGTTTTCAGCCGTTGCTTCACCAATTAAACTACCAAAATTACGACGTACATAGTTGATAATTGCTTCATCAAACTTATCCCCACCAATACGTACAGATGATGAGTACACCACGCCGTTTAGTGAAATAATTGCAACTTCAGTGGTTCCACCACCGATATCTACAACCATTGAACCTGTTGCTTCTGATACCGGTAAACCGGCACCGATTGCCGCAGCCATTGGCTCTTCAATTAAATAAACTTCACGCGCACCTGCGCCCATAGCCGATTCACGAATTGCGCGTTTTTCTACTTGCGTAGCACCGCACGGTACGCAAATAAGCACACGCGGACTTGGACGTAAAAAGTTATTGTTATGCACTTGCTTGATAAAGTGTTGCAACATCTTTTCAGTTACATAAAAATCAGCAATTACACCGTCTTTCATTGGTCGAATGGCTTTGATATTACCAGGCGTTCGACCTAGCATTTGCTTTGCTTCAGTCCCTACTGAGGCAACACTTTTAGGACCACCAGCGCGTTCTTGGCGGATCGCAACTACAGATGGTTCATTAAGGACAATGCCTTCGTCTTTAACATAAATGAGGGTGTTGGCTGTACCCAAGTCGATCGATAGATCGTTTGAAAAAATACCACGGAGCTTTTTAAACATGAGGCTGGATGACCTTTGAAAAACGTTCTTATATTAGCTTATGCAACTTTACCATGCTGAATCAGTTCGGCAATAAAAAGTGCAGCTACCTTTGTTAATTGGGTAAAAAAGGAAGCAACGCTTCCTTTTTAAATTAATTTTATCGTTCGCGTACTAGACGAAAACCGATATAGTTTGCACGAAAGTCTGGCGCTAAAATCAAACGAGTTGAAGCACGAGCTAAACTAGGTGCAAAATTCCACGCACCACCTCGGACAGTAACATCCGCTTGTTCAGCTGACTTATGAGTCCATTCCCATACATTTCCTACCGTGTCGTAGAGACCAAACGCATTAGGTGCAAAGGAGCCAGTTGGCGATGCACTTTTATTTGACCACTCACTACCACACCATCCACAATTGGCTAAATTTTTACCTATTTCATTACCCCACGGGTATTCAGTTTTAGTACCAGCGCGTGCTGCATACTCCCACTCAACCTCATTAGGTAACCGGTATTGTTGACCTGTTTGACCAGACAACCAATCAGCGTATGCTTTCGCATCGTTGTAGGTTAAGCACACGGCAGGAAAATCACTGCCTTGCTCAAAACCTGGATTACGCCAGTTTAAATTTGCTTCCCAGACTGGTTCGCCATTTAAATAATAGGCGCAACCACGATTACGCTCAGCTTCAGTTTTATAATTAGTGTTGCTGACGAACTTTTGATAAGCACCGACTGTCACTTCTTTATTTTGCATCGCAAATGAGTTTGCAATGGTTTTTTCAACAACTGGACGCTCATTTGCAAGTCCATTACCATTGATATCACCCATTTCAAACTTACCTGCGGGAATGACTACCACGTCAGCAGCTGCGGCATTGCCTATAGCTGTACTGGTTACTGATGTCGTATTACGTTGCTCACTGGTGTATGTCGGTGCAGCAATCGACTCAGGCTTTTTTACCAACTTAGCATGAATCGTCTGCGGCTTTCGTAAATCAACACGCACGCGATAAGGTTTATAACCCTGCTTGCGAACTTCAACATCATGAATACCACTTGGTAAAGTCGTTGCTAAACGTGTTGAACCAAAACTTACGCCATCAATAAACACTTCGTCATCGTATACGTTTGAACGCAGTGTAAATTCAATCATTTTATTACTATCAACGACTTGTGTATTAACCGTTGGCATTGGTTTGACTGAATAATCACGTATTGGTTGTTCACTCAAGCGTGACACCGAAACGTTGGCATTATCCTGACCATCACTGAATGTTAACTGACTATCAGTAAAAGTAGTGTCATACCGAGTTTGATAGGTTGCCGTTAGCGGCGTGCCGTACTCTGAACAATAGCGATTATCAACACTCAATAAATTACATAAGCGGCTGCTATTCACATCACCGCGCATAGTGACGCTTAAGTTAACGTTATAATTGCCTTGACCGCTAAAAGCACTATTAACTACATGGCTACTTAAAACCTGTACTTGTGCACCAGCCATATTACGTTTGGGTTCAACTAGGCGCTCTTCAGTTAAGTTAGCAAAAATTTGGTCTACAAAACGCTTGGTTGCTTTTTGTAAGCCCATTTGCTGGCCTCGTTGCTCACAGGCTGCCAATGTTTCTGTTCGTTTACAGTTGATAGTGTGATTAACTTCTAGCGTCCCTTCGCGGGTAAACTCATTGCGTAAGCGCTCAACTCGGGCTGTTGTTAATTGTTCTTTTAAGCTTTCGAGTGTATTTAACTGAGTATGTTTTGCTACGCGAATTTGTTCAATGTCTTTGCGGTGGGATGCAATTGCCGCCAACTGCATCGCGATATCGTCTTTATTTTGCTTATGATCAACCACAGCTTGCTGATATCGCGCCTGTGCAGCACTTATATCAATAGTGGGATCATCAATTAAACGACGATACATTTCATTCATGGCATCAAGTGCTTGATTTTTTTCTTTGTCCAGCTCAGTCGAACGAGTGCGTAATAAATCAAGTTGACTTTGTAACTGACTTTCTTCTTTTAAATGTTTTTCAAGTATCTGTGTAGCGTTATCGTATTCAGCTTGTTTAATACTGATCTCAGATTCAATTCCAGTAACTGTGGCTGTATCTTGTGCAAATGCACTCGATGCAAACAAGCTAGCTGAAATTAACAGAGATAAAGGAGCAATTCGCATATATTCCATTCCCAAAAAGCGGCAATTATTTGGTCATTATTTATTTTTTATAATTAAACTCTTATGCTATGTACTTGCAAGGCAAAACACAAGCTTTGTTCAAAAATTATCTGAGTTTATACCTAATTAGCCTCAAGATGCGAGCTTCAGTTGGAATTAAAAGTGATTTAAGCTAGGCATTAGTTGCAAATGATGGCTGTTCCCTTGTTAAGATCAGCCCCCTGTAAAAGTAACCTAATATAAATTAGCTTTTAACCAGCCCATAAAGCGCTTTATAGGAACCAACTTTGTGAAACATTAAGCTCTGAATTTTAAGCTGGTTTGACATACAGTTATTACCGTACTTCACGCCAGTAAATAACACGATCATTTCCTCTAAAACGGCCAAATTGTAAAATTCCTTGCGGATTTAACTGACTTGCGTCTCCTTGCCAATCCCACTCAAGCCAATTTTCTGTATCGTACTCAAGTGTAAAAATACCTGCGCCTTTAGGCTCAGCATAGATACCATTACTCGCTGGGTAAATGCCTTGTTCGAGTTGACCACTTCTTCCACTGCCATAAATATAACTGAGCTCAGGCGTGCTAGGAGTGATTTGTGTTATTTGTGGGTGTGCAAAGACAGTGCAATTATTATTAGTATCAAGTACAAACTCGCTGCCATTAAAATACTGCGCCTGCATAGGCACAAGTAAATTATCTAAATCAGACCCTGCATTATCACCCAGCACTAAGCGGCCAAAGCGAAAACTAATAGGCGTATCGTTAAGCACAACACTATTACAGCTGCTGTTTGCTGCGCAGTCGGTTGCTAAATTAGGATTATCGTCGGCAGCTGTTAATACAGCCCCTTCAATTCCCGTCACAGTTGCCATCAAATTTACACTTTCAAATGGGCCATCGGGATCATTAAAGCCGCGTCGAGCTAAAATAGTATCGCTATCACTTATAGTAAAAAGTCCTGCTAGGGCTGCGGTACTGCCCCACTGGCTAGCCTCTAAGTTTTGCAATCTAGGAGTTAAACTACTACCCGAGACATAATTTCCTACTTCACTGTTCTCTGCATTAATGCTTACCGTTGAATTAACAAACCCGCCTATATAGTTTTTCATTACTTGGTTATTTTGATTAAGCGCCTGAACAGTAAACCCTAACGTAAACGGTTCACTCAAATAAGTGCTATTGCTGCCATAACGGGTGCACTGTGCATTGGCTTGAATATTTTGTACCGCATATTGCGAAGGCGCAAAACGACCAACACGAGTAATCGCTCCGCGCACATCACCGGCCCCCAAATAGTCGGCATCTTTGAGCCCCGCAACTAAATCAATAATACCAACTTGGTCGTAGCTATAACTTGATATTGATTCACTTAAGTTACCGGTATCTGCAAACGCAACTAAATTTTCTTCTTGTAACGTACCCAGCACACCCGCTGTTGGCAAATAAACGCTGGGTTGCACATCCGGTTGCTCACCAATAAAGTGCTTAGCGACTGGATTACTTGAAATAGCACTGTAATTATCTGGGTAGCCATCATTATTGGTGTCTTGGTTATCAAGCCATTGCACCGCATTCATTTTTAGCGAAAATGACTCGCCGGTTAGTTTAAATAAACTGCCGCTGGCATCATTAGCTTGCGCACTGGTATCAGCAAAGTTCATTGCTAAACCAAAGGGCTTAACCACAAATTCATTTGAGCTACCCGTTAAATTCACCGATAAATTAGTCACGGGATCGAGCACTAAGTTTAATTTTGCATTCAAACTCAGTTTGCCAGCATCGGGATAATTAATCACAATCGGTGCTTTTGAATCACTATCAAACTTTAAAGGCACTGTTTGATAACTTTGACCAATGCTATGGGTTGTGCTGTTATTTGTTAGAGCAAGATTATCGATGCACGTAGAGCCTGCACTGCAGCTATAGGCTAAATCTATAGCCACCTCTCCACCAGCAGGAAAAGCAGCTTCGCACACTCCGGTTGTGGTATTCGTTTTCACAGCTTGGATTGCTAATTGTGATGCATTGAACCCGGTGTTTGACGGTTTACCTGATAATTGGTTTAAAATTGATGTGGTGTTATTAGTCTCATCGCTAAAAATAAACCCCGCGTCTGAAAAAGTAACCTTACAACCACCTAAGCCCACATTTGTACCACCAATATAACAACGTAGCGGCGCTGATGGGTCTGCAACATTATAACCAAATTGCACTTGCCCTGTAGTACGCTTAGCGAACTGTAAATCTGTAATGCCAGTAAAAGTTATCACCTCACCCGTCACCCAACTTTGTTGAGTACTATTATTTGGTGATAAATCTAAAGTGGATACTTCATCATAAATTATATCGCATGCATCATTAGCACAAGCAGTTAGCGTTAGTTCTTTGGCTTCGCAGGTAAGGCCTTTATTATCACTCATTGATAATCGGTAATGATCCAATAAAACCGGCGTATTAATACCACAAAAACCAGGAATGTTATTTGGTACTGCAGTACCAGTAAAGGATGAACTTTCTTCAGCAATTATCTCCGTGCCTGAGGTGATCATGCCAGTATAATGAGCTTCTTGTGCAATGCGTACTTCACCTGTTGCCACTAAAAAAGCTGAAAAATCGACTGCGGCACCAATCGACACCGCACCATCTACATAAATCGCTAAATACGCCCCATTTTCTATTGTAATTTTAGTATTCGCCACAGTTAAAAATGACGTCGACAGTAACGTAGTAGAGTTTTGTAAAAAAATACGTGTGGGTGCGGTTACTCTATACTCAGGCGCAATCATGGTCATTTGTAACTCATCAAAAAAATAGTCACCACCGAGTGTTGTAGGAATTGCACTACCCGATGAGCCATCATTGGCCACTGTTGGTACTTGTGAAGCTTGTCCTGCAGTTAACGCATTTTCACCTTTTGCAGCGCAAGGCTGACCATTACAAAGAGGGATATTAGTTAATGCCGTTGAAATATAGTTTGTGGTCGTAAGCATATTCGCGTTGTTATCGGTGACTGTCACTCCTTGGACTAACTGAATTTGGCCATTGTTATAGGTTGCAATCGCACCGGGGAATAATGTGTCACAACTTAGAACATCGCCATTTGACACAAACGTACTGGTCATAGCTAAGATAGAGGCTTCTTCGTCTGGGTGCCTACGCTCATTGTCTCCATCACGGTCTTCATCAACAACTATTCCCAAACGCGTACGAGTCAAATTGCAACTTCGTAGCCAACCACCATCTTCGCCCACTCGGCTATTTTTACTTGCAACAACCAATGGAGCAGTAGCAAAATTATTTGAGAAATAAAAATAGTTACAACCGTCACTCCAACCATCGACATTGTAACCAGTAAAAAAGCTCTCCCATAAAACTTCTACCTGATTATCATCAACAAAGGTACGATTGTTGCCAGGCTCAACAACTAAATAAGCCACTTTTTCACTATTTATTAAGCCACTTCGTGTCTCTGAGGCTTCTAGCGCAATATTAACCCCCGAAGTTGTTAGCGAGTTAGTTTCTACGGCAATCGTTAAAAATGGTCGTAATGCATCTGTAGGTGGATTGCTTTCCAAACTATTAATGGTTTGTAGAGAGTGAAAAAAGTTCGGCCTAACAGCAAAAGGTTGAGCAAAATTTATTGCCTGATAACTTTTAGGCAAAACGTAGTTAGACTTAGGACCATATTGAATCTCTAATTGGATATCTGTACTGCCAACCTCCATTATTGTGCCATCTGGAAATTCATGAACACCGTACTCGACCGCTAAGTAATGTGCTCCCATAGTAATATGCTCACCGTCTTCCCCGGTAGGTTCCAAAGGTAGAGCTTCAAATCCGGTTGTTGTTACATTACGAATTCGTACAATCGCAGGGTTACCCCCTTGATTAGTTGATAGCATAAACACCGCGGGAGGTGTTTCGTACTCTTGTTGAAAGTTTATCTTGGTCCAAATCGGTGAGACATAAGTGTCTTGCAACTCAATAAAGCGCCCTTCAATTTTAGGAACTACAGCAATGCTGTTAGCACTAAAGATCATTATGATTATGAAGATGAATAACTTATATATCATGGCAAAGTCTTCGCTTCGACAGAGAGTGTACGCTGAGTTTGCCAGTAGTCTTTACGACATGCTTCGCCGATAGCACAACTACTTGGCGAGCATGTGGCACGGCTTTGTAAATAAAAAACATTCACCGAGCCTGCGCTATTACTGCTATCAGGTACATTCAAGTATTGCTGACAAGTTATCGTTACTGTGCAGTTCTCTAAATACTGAGTTTGAAAAACAGGGGAGGTAGTTACTGCTGCACAGTTTAGTGCTGGACTATTAAGTGGAAATATTTCAGTTAGCCCGCTTTCTAACCCACTTTGTGCAGCTAAATAAGCGCGAGAGCCATAATACTCGATCACATTTTGCTGCGAAGATGCCGATAAAATCCTGACTAAAGCCAAGCCAAGTACTAGCATCACAACAATGATCACCAAAGTGACAATCAGTAGGTTACCACCTTGATAAGCTTTATTTATAACCGTTCTTTTTATTCGTAGGCTAAGGTACATTGGGTATATGCACCTCATGATTAAACATCATAGCTTCATTATCATTAAACGCCATAATCGCGTGAATGTTCAGCACTGCATTACGAGTTAATGCAATATCCCCAATTCTAAAAAATGCATTATTTACTAGGTTATTTTCTATATGGAGCGCTAATAGATCACGTTTAACGCCTGTTGTAGCCTGTAGCTCAACTGCATCCAGCTGGGAGCTATTGAAGCCATAATCTTGATAACGATAAAGCTGTGTCCCTTCTACACAAAAACTAACAGGCGTCGCCAGTAAGTAAATTCGTTTTGCTGGTGACTCTTGTGCAAATGCTTGCTCAAATTGCCATTGATCTAACTCACTGTATGAAGATGATACGAAATTAGTTAATTGCAGACGTTTATTATTACTTACGTCGTAGACTTCTGCTGGATCTAATGGATAAATACTGGCCCAATCGCCAAGACTTGGTTGAGTTAAGTCATTTAATTCAAAATCTACTGCCGTAACAATAAAGGGAGCAGTGTTAGGTAAGTAGCCAGTGTAATGGGTAGCTGATTGAAAAGGCGTAAACTCAAGGCATTGGCTCAAACCACAGTTATTTTCACAGCTTAAACGTAAAGAGTTTGGCATCGCATGGCGTAGCTCTTTTGCTAAACGTGTCAACATAAAGCGTGCTTGTGCTACAGCCTCTTGGCGCTCCACCCCTTGACTATAAATATTAAACCCAGAGTTAATAAAAGCAAAAGAAGTAACAGCCAATATCCCCAAAATAACCATAACAAGCAGAAGCTCTATTAAAGTAAATGCAGACTGTTTTAGGTATTTGCTCATCAATAGTTACCTTTGTATGCGCTAAAACCATACTCTTCGCCATTAGGGCTACTTATAATTACCGTGACACGCTTTGCAAGTACACCATCGTTTGCTGTCGCGCTATTAAAGTCACTGTCAT
>NZ_JACJFH010000066.1:0-27987 GCF_014164495.1 Pseudoalteromonas sp. SG41-5
ATATAGAAGAAGCGCAATGGCTTGAATCAATTCAACGTTTCAGGCAGCAGTACTCAAATTTTGCAGGCAGCAAACAACGGTTAAAGCAGCAAGCCGCCAGCAACGATGTAAAATGGTACAAAGGCGCAGGCTGAACAGTTGCATCTTTATTAGGTTGTTTTAAAAATACACTATTGAACAAAGTGACGGCCTAGCTTTGCCTTTTTTTGCCTAAAATCCTTTCCAAGCACCTCAATTCTAAGCTCTGTAACTAACACTAACAGTATGTGAAAAAATAATTATGCGATTATCCACAACGGGAGAGGTGCTAAATTTTCTGACACAAAATATGTGTCTGTCCTTTTTATTTCCGTTTCTATTTCCTGCAGTGATCTTCATGCGTGTAATTTAGGTTTAATAGGGCTAATGACTTATTTAATAGGTGAAATAAAAATAACCCCGCAATAAAAGATAAATTCTGAACCTGAAAAGTAAATTTAGTGACACAGTTTTATTTGTTCAATTAGAGTGGCTCTCTTATTTAGTTGCTGCTGAAAGGTAAAGGGTTAGGAAAGATAGTCGACGCTGTACCAATAGTGAAAGGTCATCAAATGTTGAAGACAGAGCTGTTCCAGATCACTGGGAGTTGGACTTGAACCAAGGCTCAGAAAACAGCTTTATCGCGACCTTAGTTGAACGACATTCTAGGTATGTAATGCTAGCGAAAGTACCTAGTAATAAAACAAAGCCAGTAATCGAAGCATTGATTAGACAAGCTAATAAGTTGCCAGCACTGCCAAGCTAGTATGTTGCGATTAATTTAGATGTAGCGACAAATTAAATAGTTCGAACGAGTTAGCGGCCTAGCTTGCTGCATCAAATCAGCTAATTAACCTGCTTAATTGCTCAGGTCAGTAACGACTGTGCATACGAAAAATATAATTGCTTAAGGGTTAAACATTAGGTTTAATGGATAGATAATAAACACTGAGTAACGCAGGGACAGCATAGATACGACAGGCACACTAATTAAATTTGCTTGCTATAGCTTAGGTCATAAAAAGCCTTTCTATATATGTAAAGTCCATAGCATAAACAACACCAACTCTACACATCGAGCAGGTAGCGCCTCAGTCCGACAAGCGATTATGCAACACAAACTGCGTGTCGCATAAATACTAAAATGTTATAGCGCAATTGAAATTCAGCAAGATTCGGGTCGGCATTAATCGTTCGGCCTCCTAATATAGCATCTGTTCGGGCATATGCCCTTTAATTGTCAGCAGAGCTAGGAGAAATAATCGATGAACATATTGGCCAACAAAGTTGCTATTGTTACTGGTGCCAGCACCGGCATTGGCTACGCAGCCGCGAAGCTTTTTGCGAGAGAAGGTGCTGCCGTAGTGGTGGCAGCAAGGCGACAGAAGGAGCTTGATGAACTGGTGGAATTAATCAAGACTGAAGGTGGGCAGGCACTGGCACTAGCCGGTGATGTTGGCGAAGAAGCTTTTGCCAAAGCTTTGGTAGATAAGGCTGTAAGCCACTTTGGTGGCCTGGATATCGCTTTTAACAATGCTGCCATTCTGGGTGCTATGTGCCCTGTGCCGCAGATGTCGCTCACGGACTGGAATCAAGTTATTGCGACCAACTTAACCAGTGCATTTTTGGGCGCAAAGTACCAGCTGCCCGCCATGGCTGCCCGAAAAGGAGGTTCGTTAATTTTCACCTCTACCTTCGTTGGTTACACCGCAGGTATGCCAGGCATGGCTGCCTACGCAGCCAGTAAGGCTGGTCTTATTGGTTTGACTCAAGTGCTGGCGTCAGAGCATGGGCCTCAGAATATCCGGGTCAATGCCCTTTTGCCTGGTGGTACTGATACGCCAGCGGGACGTGAGTTTGCTAATACGCCAGAAGCATTGGCGTTTGTGCGTAACCTGCATGCGCTCAAGCGTATGGCGACACCAGATGAAATTGCTCAATCCGCATTGTACTTAGCATCCGATGCATCCAGTTTCACAACTGGTTCTGCGATGTTGGTAGATGGCGGTGTATCCATAAATCGTGTCTGAGAGGCAGAGTGTGTCAGACTATGACCGTATCGCACGTGCTATGGCATACTTGGTAGATCGTGCAACTACCCAGCCCGCTCTAGAGGAGATAGCCGCCCATGTGCATCTGAGTCCGTATCATTTTCAGAGGTTGTTTTGTCGTTGGGCGGGTACCACGCCAAAGCGGTTTTTGCAGGTCCTGACATTGGAGCGTAGCAAGGAGTTGTTGGATAAATCCCGCTCTCTGCTCGACGTTTCACATGAGATTGGCTTAAGCGGTAGTTCAAGGTTGCATGATCACTTTGTGCAGCTGGAGGCAGTGACACCGGGGGAGTATAAAAATAAGGGTAAGGAGCTACGTATCGAATACGGTGTGCACCCTACACCACTGGGGCCTATGTTTGTAGCTGTAACACAGCGTGGTGTTTGTAGGGTTGAGTTCATGGACTTCAATTACATTGAAGAGCTGCTGGATGACTTGCGTAACGCTTGGCCATTGAGTTCGATTGTTGAAAGCATCACATCTACGCACTATGTTATTGATGCGTTTTTTAGTAGTGATACAGCTGCCAAACATGGTCCGCTGTCGCTTCATGTGAAAGGTACGAATTTTCAGGTAGCTGTGTGGCGGGCGCTGCTGAAAATACCACCGGGCGCAGTGGCTAGCTATTCTCAGGTAGCCACAGCACTCAATGCGCCCCAATCTGCAAGAGCGGTTGGTAACGCCATTGGAGCAAATCCTGTTGCTTTACTGATCCCCTGCCATCGGGTAATACAGCACAGTGGTGCACTTGGTGGTTACCGTTGGGGGCCAGCCAAGAAGCTTATGGTACAAACATGGGAAAAAATGCGTGATGAACCTGTTTCGCTATAACAATGTCATGCAGCTGACGTTCTTATCTTACCCCGCGCGGCAGATGGCGGGCGTTGAGGCTGTAGAATTACTCTTTACAGGAACGAATGCACCTACTTTTAGTTGTTCAACTTTTAACCTTGAATCTACTATCAAGCTATGATCTAGTAAATATTATTCACCCACGGTAAATCGTTATGGCTCTTTCGTTGGGTGAGGAGTCAAGCGAGACTTATCCTACCAAAATAAATTCATTCCAATCAATTTCGCTGAGCAAATTGACCTTGCGCGGACAAACGAAAGTGAATGCTTTCACTTCACACTGCGGCAACTGTATTGCTTAGTTCATAATAGAGAAAAGCTGCAAAACACGATGCACTAATTAGGGTAGCCCTTATCACCTCAAATAAGCCACTCAAACACCTTGCAAAATGCCAATTAAAATAACACCAAGTCCTCTTTTTATATTTTACGTAAAATCGAAGTAACTAATTGAATCAAAATAGGAACTCGGCTATGGTGAATGCATCAATAAGAATAAATTAAAAACGAGTAATTCTACAGGCTCGTTACATTTCTTGAGAATACGCATGACCAAGGCAGAAATTAAAAAGTTGTTTGTTGCAATCGAAAAGCACGACCAGGATTCAGTTCTTGGTATCCTTGCAAAGGATAAGGGCGTAATCGAAACAGTTGGGCACCATAACGCTAATTGCAGAGACAAGACTCCTTTGATGTATGCCATGCAATGCGAAGATTTTGAGCTTGCCAACAAGCTCATAGAGTTGGGGGCTAACGTAAAGGCAAAAATGCCAGCAGGGCCTGAGACTAGCGTAATTCAATTAGCTGTAAAGTTTGGCCATGGTCTAAATCCAAATTTTGATAAATGGCTTAGCTTTACTCAAAAGCTTATTGAGCAAGGCGCTAATCCATCAGAGGCCTTATGGCCGGCGTGCCATGGATACAACAAAGTTGCGGATAAACCGGAAATTATTTCACTATTATTACAAAATGGTGCTTCCCTGGAAGGCGAAGTTGGCAATAGCGGTAGCACAGTGAAAGAGCTTCTTGTGATTAATTCGCAGCTCTATTCAAGTCGAGTTCTTAATCTATTCGGGCTGTAGCAATGACAAAATGTGACACATATGAGCCTTAACTCTGTCAATAGGCACTAGTATTTTCTTTAACCGTTTTTATACAGTGACGGTCAATTCAAAATCAACTTTAATTCAATAAGCAAATTCGTTTACTTCGTCGGCCGATGCGGCGGTTAAGCAAGTAGCTTACGGCAAACACATATAGGCGCGTTACGCAGTAATCGATTATTGCGAGCTCATCGCAGCCAGGTTTTTCCCATATCCTTTTGGAGTCGCTGGGGCACTACGACTAAATGGATTTAGAAGGTAGAGCGAAGCAGGATGCTAGAGCCGAGACATTCATCGGTTAACCTTATCATGGCACTATTCAAGGCGGCTGGTTTCATCATTGTGATCCAGTTATATTTAGGTGCGTAACGCAGTTATCAAGTCAGGTGTAAGCGACTTTGTTTATTGTATTAATGCACGCGTACTGAGTGTCTAATCAAGGCAAGTGGTTTAGGTCTGTAGGCATATAATCAGGTTAAACCTTGTTGGTTATTAACTCACCCAATTGATTCATGCTCAGCCTTATATCCAGTTAGATGTTCAGCTGAAATAAAAGGACAGACAAAAATTTTTGCAATATTTACTTTTAGATAAAATAGAAGTAACCGATTGAATCAAAATAGGAACTCGGCTATGGTTAATGCATCAATAAAAATAAATTAAAACGAGTTAATCTACAGGCTCGTTATATTTTAAGTGCTAAATTTTACTTCTAAATTAGCTATATAAGGGATTTTATAATGAAAACTGGACTTTTAGTTCTATTATTTATCGTAGCCTTTGGCGTATCTGCAAAAGACGTCATTAAACCAAGTGTTTCAGGCTTGTATCAAGTAGATAAAGTGAACCTTTTTATTGAATGTTATGGTGAAGCCTCCCCTTCAATAATTATCAATGCTGGCTTTGGTGGTACGGTTGAAGACGGAAACTGGAAGAAGGTAATACAATCACTTCACAAAAAAAATAGAGTGTGTATTTATGACAGAGCCAACTTGGGGAAAAGTGATAAATCGCAAGGCCATTATGATCTAGGCACTATTGTTGAGCATCAAAATGTATTGTTACAAAGGGCTGGAATTCAGCCTCCTTACGTAATGGTTGGACACTCTTATGGCTCATATCCTATTAAGTTATTTAATCACCTTTACCCTGAAAAGGTCAGCGCCATTTTACTTGTAGATCCTTCATTGTATGGCCAATTTAGAAGCCATATAAAAAAGTGGGATGCAAAAAATGACACATATGATGCTGATACCAAGAAGAATATGGAAGCTGAACTTGCTAGCTGGCATGGTGCTCCTGATAATCTAGAAAAAATTAATATGAGAACTAGTTCAACGTTCATTCAGCAAAGCGACGATTTTGGTGACACACCTTATGTATTACTTTGGAACAGAGACGCAATTTGGGTGCCTGCAAATCAAACTCCAGATAACTGGCATCCAGCAGTCTGGGAGCGTATTAAAAAGTCTTATTCTACCGAATTAAATAAGATGCAGACTTTATCTAAAGATACCAAAATTACATTTGCAACAACTCCAGAGCATTACATACAAAAACATGAACCAGAGATTGTTATCGCAGAGATTAATTATTTATTGAATAAACTTTGAAATGAGTAAGCAAGACATAACAAGCGCCTTAACTCCAACAATGTTAAGTTGTCATGGTTTTGGCAAACAACGCAAAGTCATGCCAACACATTATGTAATGGTCTAATTGGACTGATTTATATCTTTTTAGTAGGATTAACTAGAGTTGTTAAACGCGATAAAGATGGCTTAAGGCGCATTAAATGGGGGTTTATAAACCTTGTACTATTTAGCTTGTCCATATATCTCTATGTTAATCAATCCTTTCTAAAGTTTGGTGATATTACTGCGGCAAGTATTTGCTTGGCTTTTTTATCAGGGGTTTTGCCAATAACACTTTTATTTTCTTTATGGATTTCTTTAAGAGGAAAGTTGCAAAGTAAGTTAATAAAATTGGATATTGCATCGATCATGATGTCTATACAATTTTGTTTAGTATTGGCTGCTTGGGGGCAGATATCCACTATATTTTGGCAATAAATTGCAGAGCTTTAACACATATGAGCCTTAACTCTGTCAATAGGAACTAGTATTCTTTTTGACCGTTTTTATACAGTGACGGTCAATTCAAAATCAACTTTAATTCAATAAGCAAATTCGTTTACTTCGTCTGTCGATGCGGCTTCATCATTGCAAAGATAAGCTCTTATCACCGCAAATAAGCCACTTAAATATCTGTAACAACTTGAAAAATGTCAATTAAAACAACACTAAATCCTATTTTATATTTTACGTGAAAGTCAGTTGTCGATTGAATCAAAATAGGAACTCGGCTATGGTTAATGCATCAAGTTCAGCTACAGGTTGCGCAGGAGTTGGTGAATGAAAAAACATAACAAAAGCATGTTGCATAAACTACTGAGTGGTTGGACGGTTTTTCCGCTCGTACCGCGCTACAAAACCGCCGCAAATGCAAGGCATTATGTGAATGGAGGTTAAATTGTCTTCTGTGCCAAGAAATAAGGATGAATTGGAGTTAGCCATAAACTCAGTGTTCCCAAAACTAATGGCTGATTATCGCTCAATTTCAAAAAGCAAAGCTCGTAAATTGGGCGTAGAAGGAAATATCAAAGGTACAATCATTAGCGTTAGTGACACAGTTGCTTACCTGATTGGTTGGGGCAAACTGGTCCTTAAATGGCATCATCTAAAGTCTCAAAATCAGGATGTAGATTTCCCTGAAACTGACTACAAATGGAATCAACTTGGGTTACTAGCTGAAAGTTTCCACGAAAAATATCGTGACTGGAAATACGATGATCTGCTTGTTGAGCTGGAGTCTACGGTTCACGAGATACTTTTACTCATTTCAAGTTTAAGTAATCATGAGTTGTATGGTGTTGCGTGGTATGAGCGATGGACTCTAGGGCGCATGATTCAATTTAATACGTCATCACCTATGAAAAACATGCGAACAAAAGTTCGGCGCTTCAATCGGGAATTCACATAACACATATGAGCCTTAACTCTATTAATAGGCACTAGTATTCTTTTTGACCTTTTTATTCAGTGACGGTCAATTATAAATCAATAAACAAATTTGTTTACTTCGTCGGCCGATGTGGCTTCATCATTGCAAAGGTAAGCCCTTATCACCGCAAATAAGCCACTTAAATATCTGTAATACTTTGAAAAAAAGCCAATTAAAACAACACCAAGTCCTCTTTTTTATATTTTACGTGAAAGTCAGTTGTCGATTGAATCAAAATAGGAACTCGGCTATGGTTAATCCATCAATAAAAATAAATTAAAACGAGTTATTCAACAGGCTCGTTATATTTATTAAGGTAGTTTAAATATCATTTGATAGTGAAATAGCTGCATTCATAGCAAAGTCAGACCAAAACGGAGAACGGGCTGATTTAGAAAAGTTAAAACGATTAAATAAAAAATAGGCGGTATTATTCCTAAGTGGTATATCGAGGCAATGTCCACACCTATTTTGCAATTTACTTCTTGGCTGGCAAAAATTTGAACCAGAAGAAGACTTTGATGGCATTGAAGAGATTCAAATTGTGAACATTGATTTATGGAAGAAGTTAATTGTGATTCCTACTCAGGGATGTATGTGTTGCCAGCAAACTATCTTGTTATTGGTTATGGCGCTGATTGGGCTGATAATTGTTTTGTAATTCCAACGGATCAAAGCGACGATCCGCCTCTTTATGAAGTGTTGCATGATGTGGCACTCAGCACTGAAGAGCTTGTTTCGACGATAAAGTCGGGTGCAGGTGGCTGTGAGAAAATAGCTGATAAACTGTCTATTTTTGTGGGCAATGCGATTGCACTAAAAACATAGCAAATTACTGCAGTGCGACTTGTGAACAGAGTAACAGAGCACGTGATATGGAGCTAATAAGCAATTTCACAGTTAATATGAACGATATTTAAGAGGAGGTTCTGTGGTTACTAAAGAAATAGAAAATATTGAGCGCAGTATTGGTAAGTTACCTAAATCTTACCGTGATTGGATCGAACAGGGTATTACAAAAGACAGCTCCTACAATATGTATTTGTTAGAGTGGATTTCAAGCTCAAATGTATTGAAAATTGAAATAGCTCCTGAGGGCGTACTTGATGGTATTTTGCCAATTGGTGTCTTCCATGGTGTTGCATTTTGGTGTTTGGATAATAAAAATAATGGCAGGGTCATTTTATGTCCACATGATGATATCGTTGCTGATTTTTATGCGCCTTCAGTTGAAGGGTGGATATATCGAATTTGCTTACAAGAAGCATCTAATTTCTGTGATGAAGACGAGATAGTGCAAAAACAGTTACAACTTTGGGCGTCTTTACTCGAAGAATCTAAACCTACTTGGGCTGAGCACATTATGTTGCTGGCAAAATCAAAGGTAAAAAATATGGGGCAGCACTCTGGCGTTATTTCTGACGAAGAGGTAGAAGCAATCATAGCTAAAGAATTCGGTTCAGAGTATTTAACAGAAAAAGTTGAGTTTTTAAACCCGGATTAACGTTAGTGGAGTCTCTTGAATTGGCTTCTATTTTTTTGGGAAGCAGTGTTAATGTGGGCATTGTGGAATACCTGTAAGGTGCATATGATCAATCAACTTAAAGTGACGAATATTGAGTTTTACTCGGATGAAACAGCATTAGTAACTGTTGAAAATGAACACTCAGCCGTTGACGTTTTTTGTCACATTTGTGAATACTCCATAGGTGATAAAGTTAATAACCTCCTTAAAGTGCTAGATGCCAACGTTAGAGCGGCGTACCTTGCCGATTGGCCGGTAGAAATGATTGCAGAAGCATCTAAAGAAAGAATTGAAAAAACGGGGCCTTATTCATACATAGGTTGTGGCAAAGTAATTGATGAAAATGAAGGGGTTATTGAGGTTCAAGGTTTTCTTATCGAGTTCGGTGATCTACCTTGCCAAGGCTCAGTCGAGTTTGAAATTGATAGGCTTGATTTATGGTAAATTGCTTAATAAAGCGTTGATGACAACTGCATTGATAGGCTAATAGATGTAGTCTGGAATGAGAGCGATAAAACGTTTTTTAGTCTTTACTGATAAAAAAGAAATTATTTTAACTTGTGATGGAGCGCCACGACGTGAAGTCGTCATATAACAAACCAATTATTCCGACCTTAACTCGCTACGCTCGTTTCGTCGGCATCTTGGGGCTTTAAGTGTCTAGGCTGATTCCGTATTTAAACCTTTTATTCAATTGTATCGTCTAAATAATGAATTTAATCATTTAAAAAAAGAAAACAATGAAGCTTTTTATATCTATTTTACTTTCAGTAATACTGTTTACTTCAACTAACCTAAGCGCAGAGTCGACAAAAAAAGTATTAATCATCGCATCAAATATGATCGATATGGGGGATTCTGAAAAACACGATGCGAGAAATAATTTATGGGAAGTTGCTCCACCGTACCATATTTTTATGAGCCATGGTTATGATGTCGATTTTGTTTCTCCAAATGGAGGAAAGGTTGAGTTCATGATGGATCCGTTGGGTATTAGTAGTTACACCATTAAATATGAAGGCTTTATGGATAAAGCGAAAAACAGCTTTGCTCCTGAACAAATTAATCCAAATGATTACTGGGGAATTTATATTGGTGGAGGGTATGGCCCATTATTTGATGTAGCTAATAACAAGGAATTACAATCAATTATCGCCAAAGTTTATGAATCTGGCGGTATTATTGGTGCAGGTGGTCACGGTGCCGGTGCGTTTGCCGATGTATTATTATCTTCTGGTCAGTATCTTGTTAAAGGTAAAAAAATTGCTGGTTTTCCTAATTCTACTGAAAAATCTAAGTCATGGGCTAAACAAGGTACTCTGCTACCTTTCCTTGTTGAAAGTCAGTTGAATAAAAATGGAGCTATTGCACAAAACAAAAAAACCTTAGAAGATAAACACGAAGTGGTCGTTGATCAAAGAATCGTTTCAACAATGTTTTTACCTTCAGCTGCTCTAGTTGCAAAAGAAATGATAATTTCTCACAAGCAGTAAATGCACATAACACATATGAGCCTTAACTCTGTCAACACAAGTTAACGAGTTATCAGCGATCCGTTAGAACTCGAGGTAAACTTCTACTCCAAATACCATTTAGGGATAAAAGTTTGCGGTAAAAATTCATAAATTAAACTCTCAAGCATATTATTTGCTTTATTTATAAGTTGCAGATAGACATTTAGTTAATTTTATTAACTTAAATAAACAACGTTGTCTTTTTGTTGCTTAGATGAAATAATATCTCACGACATTTATTTAACAAATATATCTGCATTTTAATTTTTAAGTTAAAAATGTTTAAGTTATTGAAATTTAATATCTTACTTTCTATGAAGTGAAAGGTAAGTTGAACTTTGTCTAATCCGTTATCTGACCATACGAAGCGTATAAGGAAGCTCTTGAATGAGTATAATTGTGAATCAAAACGTGGCTAATAAAATTAGTCTAGTTTGTTTTGGGGAGGTCCTTTGGGACTGTTTTGGCGCAACTAAGCGTTTGGGAGGCGCACCTTTAAATATGTGCTTTAGGGTTAAATCACTTGGAATTGATGCACAAATGATAAGTGCAGTAGGGGAGGATGAGTTAGGTGATGCTCTGCTTGACGAATTAAAAGAAAAGCAATTGAGTACAGAGTACATTGCTGTAAACCCAAACAAAAATACCAGTACGGTGCAGGTAACACTTGATAGCCATGGTTCTGCTAAGTACGAAATTATGCCTGATACTGCCTGGGATAATATTGTTTTAACTGATGAAATTATTGGCAAAGTTGAATCGACGGATATTTTTGTGTTTGGTAGTTTAATTGGCCGTACCGACACTTCATTAATAACTTTAAAGCAACTACTAGAACATGCGAAGTTTAAAGTGTTTGATGTAAATTTACGAGCTCCTCACTATCAACTTGAGAGCTTAATAGAATTAATGAATAGCGCTGACTTTATCAAACTAAATGATGAAGAACTATATGAAATAGCAAAAGGAATGGGGTGTAAATACCATTCATTAGAGCAAAACTTAGCATTTATAGCAAAGCAAACCAACACAGAGTTTTTGTGCGTGACGAAAGGAAACCATGGTGCTTTATTATCGATTAAAGGTAAAAACTACTATAACTCAGGCTACCTGATCGATGTTGTGGATACTGTTGGTGCAGGGGATTCGTTTTTGGGGGCTTTAATTTATCAATTGTGCATTCAAAACGATCCGCAACAGGCAATAGATTTTGCTTGTGCTGCAGGAGCTATGGTTGCTCAGCAGCTAGGGGCAACACCAGATATAACGCATCAGCAAATCTTAGAATTTATTGAACCATGTTAGCGTACAGCGTTGTATTTCAAGTTATACATATTTTTAATAAAATATTTTGTTATTTATATTGAATAGATGTTTTTTTAATGTTAAAAAGACAACGTTGTTTATTTGTGTTAGACCGATCAAGCCAAACAACAAAGTGTAAAAAGATATTTTTTACGCCAAAAAGACAACGTTGTTAATTTGAATGATGAAATCAACATTCAAAAAATAAAATTAAAATGAGGACACACACAATGCTCAGATTTAGGAAAAACCAGCTTGCTGCGAGTGTTAGTACAGTATTGATAGGTTGTTGGCTGCCATCCAACAGCTTTGCCGCTGAACAACTGCAAGAAGAAGCGTCGGCCAAGGTTGGTATTGAAGTTATTGAAGTTTCATATGGTTATGGAAGTGTTAAAAAACAAGATTTAACCGGCGCAGTGAGCACAGTTGAGCTTGAAGATGTCGTTGATCAGCCTTCAGGTAATATCATGCAAAATTCGCAGGGGCGTGTGCCTGGCTTGCAAATTACAACTAATGGTTCACCTAACTCTGCAGCAACAGTGCGTATTCGTGGTCAAGGTTTAGGACCTTTAGGTAATAACGATCCTCTTTATGTTATTGATGGTGTACCAACTAAATCAGGCATGCATGAACTTAATAGCCATGATATTGCTGATATACAGGTGCTAAGAGATGCGGCAGCTGCAAGTATTTTTGGTGCTCGCTCTGGTAATGGGGTCATTATTATTACCACCAAAAAAGGGAATGAAGGGCTCGACTTTAATTTCTCTTTTAATCAGTCATATGATGATTTTAATTATGAATTAAATCCATTAAATACACAGCAAAGGGGACAAGCAGTTTGGCAAGCTGCAGTAAACGACGGCTCAGATCCAAATGCAGCAAGTTCTCTTTATAGCTATGATTGGAATAATGATTTTAATAACCCTCAATTAAACAACGTTGTTTTTCCTGAGTTTACGGATGCTGCACAGGTGCAACGCCCAGCTGATACTAATTGGTTTGATGAAGTTACGCGCTCTGCAAAAGTAACCGATCTTAACTTTTCAGTTTCAGGTGGTTCAGACAAAGCTTCGATATATAGTTCACTTGGCTATTTCGGCTCAGAAGGTGTTGTTGATGGCTCAGAGTTTGAACGAATAAGCTTTCGCGTTAATTCTGATTATCAGCTAACAAATAAGCTTAAGATTGGTGAAAACTTTATAGTGACAAATCAAGAATCAAACTTGGTTAATGATCTGGCCGGTAATATTCTAACTTTGGCTATAGAACAACAATCTATCGTTCCTGTGTACAACGATAAAGGTGGCTGGGGAGGACCCGTCCCTGGTGTAACTGACCGTGATAATCCGGTTAGACTAATTGAAATGAATCGAGACAATGTTAGTAGATTCAATAAATTAATGGGAAATATTTTTGTTGAATATGAGGCAATAGAGGACTTAACACTAAAAAGCTCTATCGGTTTAGATTACGGGCAATACTACTTCAGAAACTATACCCGTGCTTTTCAAGCTGGCTCGCTAAACTATGGTGATCAGCTGTCAGTGACAGAAAACTGGAATAGCAGTTTTAGTTGGACTAATACCGCAGAATATAAGCTTGATTTAGATGCAAATCATTTTACGTTTTTGGTCGGTACAGAACAAATAGATTATGAGTATGAAGGATCTGTTGGTTTTGGTTCAGGTTTTGCGTCTGATGATCGTGATTATGCTCATTTATCACAAGCAACGGGTGATGTTCGTGTGGAAGGGGATGGCGATAAATGGTCTCTTAATTCTTATTTCGCGCGTATGGACTATAACTTTGATGACCGCTATTTAGCAGGTTTAACAATACGTCGCGATGGCTCATCTCGTTTTGGTAGTAATAATAGCTACGGTAATTTCCCTGCTATTTCTGCAGGTTGGGTGATCAGCAACGAATCATTCTATGATATTGAATTTTTATCTACCTTAAAGCTTCGAGCTAGTTGGGGCAAAACGGGTAATCAAGAAATCCCTACCGATGCAACATATACAACCTATTTAAGCCGTTATGCAACTCGGTCTTTATTCACTGATCAGCAAGATGAAGGGACCGCTTATGATATAGGCGGTGCAAATGGCGGCACGCTTCCTTCTGGGTTTGTAAAAGCACAAACAGGGAATGATGACCTAAAGTGGGAAACATCAACGCAAACAAACATTGGTCTTGATTTTGGCATGCGTTACGAAACCATATACGGCAGTATCGATTGGTTTGAAAAAACCACAGAGGATATTTTAACGTTAACCAATCCACTTGCAACATTGGGTGAAGGCGCTCAGCAATGGGTCAATGGTGGCACGATTGAAAACTCTGGTTTTGAGTTTCTTATTGGCTACGCCGATTACCTTACTTTTGATAGCTTAGATGGTGATATCGATGTCGATATTAGCTTTAACATTTCTTCAGCTAAAAATAAGGTTGTCTCACTACCAGAGGACGTTGTGAATTCATTTGGTGGTAATGGTGATGATAAAACGATTGTTGGTCATTCAGTCAATTCTATTTATGGTTATGTCGCCGATGGGTTATTCCAAAATCAAGGTGAGATAGATGCTCATGCAGCGCAATCTGGGGCTGGTTTAGGCCGAGTTCGCTGGAAAGATTTAGACGGCAATGGCGTGATTGATGAAAACGATCAAAGCTTTTTCACCGATACTGATCCTGACTTTATGTATGGATTGAACATGAATTTCAAATACAAAAATTGGGATTTCAATATGTTCTGGCAAGGTGTTCAAGGAGGTGAGATACGTAATAGCTGGCGTGGATTTACTGACTTCACATCATTAAATATAGGCTCTAACTACGGTGATCGCGTTCTTGATGCATGGTCAGTTAACAATACTGACAGCAATGTACCGGCATTAACTTTAATCGATAACAATGGTGAAGGCCGTCAATCAAGTTTGTTTTGGGAAGATGGCAGCTACATAAAGCTTCGTAACTTATCTATCGGTTATACACCTGATGAACAGTGGTTAAGTCAATACGGTATAAGTTCTGCACGAATTTATTTGCAGGGAAGTAACTTATTGACCATTACTCCGTCAGGGACGCTAAGCCAGGATCCAGAAACTCCAAACGGCAACTTCCCAATTCCAAAACGTATTACGTTAGGCGTGAACCTTTCTTTTTGATTTATTAAAACGACAACGATACGAGCACATATTATGAATAAAATTAAAACACTATTTACAGCAGCTACACTCGCGCTTTCTTTAGCATCGTGTGGTGGTTCTGATCTTGATGTTGCACCTTCTGGGGTATTAACCGAAGAGCAAGTTTCTAACAGTGAAAATGTAGATGCGTTGATTATTGCTGCCTACTCATATCTAGGAAACGATCATTATACCGCACCTAACTTTTTATGGCCGACAGGAAACTTACGCGCTGGAGACGCCCATAAAGGCGGTAATGGACCTGGTGATATCTTTGCTTATCATGCTTTGTCTTTATATCAACCAATAGTGCCTGATATGGAGTCTTTCCCGCCAGATTTAATTGATTTGAACAACAAAAAATGGGTACGTAATTACACCGGTATTTCAAGAGCAAACTCAGCATTAGCGGTAATCGCAAATGCGCCAGATGCCATTGAAAACAGTGCTGCAAAACAATCCGAACTGCGGTTCATTCGCAGTATTTTCTACTTTGATTTAAAAATACATCATAAGCATATCCCGTGGATTGATGAAACAATGACTCAAGATCAAATTCTTAGCGCTACTAATCGTGAGCTAAGCGATCAAGAGTTATGGGATAAAATTGCTGCAGATTTTGAGTTTGCTGCAAACAACCTACCACAAACCCAAAAAGATGTTGGGCGCGCTTCAGCGTTATCAGCTAAGGCATATCTAGCTAAAACACTACTCTACCAAGCGTATGAGCAGAATGAGCTACATCAAGTTATTAATATTAATAAAGATAAACTTGTAAAAGTGGTGGCTCTGGTTGATGAAATTGAAGAAGCGGGCGTCTATGGTTTATTTGATGATTACGCGAATAACTTTTTGTTTGAAAGTGAGAATGGTAAAGAGTCAGTTTTTGCTATTCAGCGCTCTCTAAATGACGGCTCTCCAGATGGACGTGGTAGCTGGCCTAGTGCATTAAATGCGCCAATGGCTGGTGGTTTTGGCTGTTGTGGTTTTCATGTACCAACAGAAAATTTCGTTAATGCGTTTAAAACAGACCAACAAGGTTTGCCGTTATTCGACTCTTTTAACGACTTTAACTACGACATGACGACAGACTCAGTTGACCCTCGCCTAGATCACACTGTGGCAATGGAAGGTAAACCATTTAAGTATGACGAAAACTTAATTCATGGCGGTGATAGCTGGGCACGTGCCCCTGGTATTTATGGCAACTTTACGGCAATGAAAGATCTTGAACACCCTGACTGTAGTTGTCGTGGTGAGAATGGCCCTTTTCCTATCTTTTCATTAAATACACCGCTCATTCGTTACGCTGATGTATTGCTTTGGAAAGCTGAAGCATTAATTGAGTTAGATAGGTATGACGAAGCATTGCCAATTATTAACCGTATTCGTGAGCGTGCTAAAAATAGTACCGGTAAATTACACAACGCGAGTATTTATAACATGGGCTTATATACAAGTTTTGATTCTAAAGAACAGGCAAGAGCGGCACTACGCTTTGAGCGACGTTTAGAATTAGGGCTTGAAGGACATCGCTTTTTTGACTTAGTTCGATGGGGAATAGCGAAAGAAACTATTGATAGTTACTTAGCTATTGAAGCTGTACGTAAACCTTATTTGGTCGATGCTATTTTCACTAAAGGTCGTGATGAGTATTTACCTATTCCGAACCAGCAGATGATTTTAAGTGGTGGATCGTACACACAAAACCCAGGTTATTAATAGTGGTGGGTTTCGGCCCACCTTTTAATCGTTAAGTTTTAAGAGTGATTATGAAAAAAATTATTTATTGGTCAGTCACCGTTGCCGTTGCTGGTTTTTTATTCGGCTTTGATACAGCAGTTATATCCGGTGCGGATAAACCTATTCAAGCGTTATGGAATACGAGCTCGTTATTTCATGGCTTATTTATTATGTCTTCAGCTTTATGGGGAACACTACTGGGTGCCTTAACCGGTAATTACCCATGCGATAAGTGGGGTAGAAAACCCACATTAGTTTTAGTTGGAGTGTTGTTTTTAATTTCGGCGCTTGGCTCCGCCATGGCACCTGACGCATATAGCTTCGCCTTATTACGGTTCATTGGTGGCGTGGGAGTGGGCATTTCTTCAATTGTTGTACCTGCTTATATTTCTGAGATTGCACCTGCTAAGTACCGTGGGCGTTTGGTTGCGCTTTATCAGTTTCAAATTGTATTTGGTATCTTAGTTGCGTTTGTTTCTAATTTTTTAATTGCAGGAACATCTGCAATTGACTGGCGTTTAATGTTAGGTGTGGAGGCAATACCTGCTCTGGCTTATTTATTAATGATCATTAAGGCACCTGAAAGCCCACGTTGGTTAGTGCAAAAGAAAAATGAGAAAACTAAAGCGCGTTCAATCTTAGTGACTTTAGGTGAACAAAACCCAGACCAAGTATTAAATGACATTGAACGCGACAAGTTACAAAACAGTCAATCAAAGCTATTTGGTGGTAGTTACAATAAGGCGGCTTTATTTGCATTTTTATTTGCCGCATTTAATCAATTATCTGGCATTAACTTTATCATTTATTATGCACCGCGCGTATTTGAACTTGCAGGGTTGGATGTAAATCAATCATTACTTTCTGGCGCTGGGATTGGCGTGGTTAACCTATGTTTTACCATGCTGGGTTTATCGTTGATTGATAAGTTTGGCCGCCGTTCGCTGATGTACATTGGCTCAATTGGCTACGTTATTTCGCTCTCTGTCGTGGCGTGGGCGTTTAGTACTGACTCTGGTGGTTTAACGGTTGTAGCGTTTGTATTTGTGTTTATTGCCGCTCATGCCATTGGCCAAGGTACCGTTATTTGGGTCTTCATTGCAGAAATATTCCCTAACAAAGTTCGTTCAAAAGGGCAGTCTTTGGGCTCCGGTACGCATTGGTTTTTTGCCGCAGCAATCACTTTACTTATGCCATTTTTCTTAGAACGTTTTAGTGCCACTGAAGTATTCACTTTCTTTACTTTAATGATGTTAGGGCAATTGATTTTTGTTGCGTGGTTTATGCCAGAAACAAAAGGACGTTCTTTAGAAGCAATTTCATTAGATACCAATAATAAACATGGAGCATTCGATGCGAACCGTTAATTTAGTTTTAATTTCATCATTTTTGGCAGCATGTAGTATGACAAACCAAACTGAAAAAACAGCCCCTATGGGTGAAGATAAACCGAGTAAAGAGGCGTTTCGACCTGCTTTTCATTTTACCCCAGAAAAGCATTGGATGAATGATCCCAATGGTATGGTTTATTACCAAGGTGAGTATCATTTATTTTACCAGCATAACCCTGATTCATCTGTATGGGGGCCAATGCATTGGGGGCACGCAATTAGTAAAGATATGGTTAATTGGCAGCATCAAGAAATTAAGTTGTTTCCTGATGAGCACGGCACTATTTTCTCTGGCAGTGCGGTAGTTGATTGGCAAAATAGCAGCGGCTTTGGCAGTAAAGAAAACCCACCATTAGTGGCTATATTTACCTATCATGATGATAAAAAGGCTGCACAGGGAGCGATTGATTTTCAAACGCAAGGTATAGCATATAGCACTGATAAAGGCCGTACATGGAAAAAATATGCTAACAACCCGGTATTAAAAAATCCTGGGATCCGCGACTTCCGTGACCCTAAAGTAAGCTGGCATGAAGATACTCAGCAATGGGTTATGGTATTGGCTCAAGATGATCATATTGGTTTTTACAGCTCAAAAGATTTAAAAACATGGCAATTTGAAAGTAACTTTGGCGCTGATTGGGGCAGTCACGCAGGAGTATGGGAGTGTCCAGATCTTATTCGCGTGCGCATTGAAGGCACCGATGAATATAAATATGTGTTATTAGTGAGTATTAACCCTGGTGCGCCAAATGGTGGCTCTGGTACACAATACTTTATTGGTGATTTCGATGGTGAAAAATTTGTATTAGATAGTGATTATCAAAAAATGCTTACAGGTACACCAGCTGCGTTTCCCGAAGGGTTAGACTTTTCTAACTTCAAAAATGGTTTAAAAAATTGGCAAGTATCTGGTGATGCATTTCATATAGTTAATGATCAACCAGCCAATACCATTGCTAGTTCTTTTAAAGATTCGGATAAGGCAACAGGCACCTTAACCTCAAAATCATTTGCGATCGACCATGATTTTATTAACTTTAAAATTGCAGGCGGAAAGCATCACAATAGTACCGCAATACAGTTGTTAGTAAACGGCGAAATAGTTAAAACTGCAAGTGGTAACAATACAGGTACGATGACCGAGCGCTCTTGGAATGTGAGTCAATTAAAAGGCCAGCAAGCTTATATTAAAGTGGTAGACAATGAACGTGGTGATTGGGGGCATATAAAAATTGCTGACATCGTGTTTTCTGATAAAGCAGCAAATGAAAAGTACGAACCTTCAATATGGTTAGACTACGGCACTGATAATTATGCTGGTGTAACTTTCTCTGATGTTCAAGACGGTAGACACTTATTTATGGGGTGGATGAGTAACTGGCAATACGCAAACCAAGTACCGACTGAGGTATGGCGCAGCGCAATGACGATTCCCCGAGAATTAAAGTTATTGCAAACGCCAGCAGGCGTGCGTTTGGCATCTAAACCTATTAAAGAGTTAGATAGTTTATTGAGTAAACCACAACAAAAGGCAACATTAACTGGCGCGAATAGCTATCAGTTAGATGAACTTTTTACTGTTGAACCTGGGCAATTTAAGGTGAGTTTTAGTGTAGCAAACGCTGAACAAGTTATTGATATCGTGCTTAGCTCTGCAACGGATGAATACACTAAGCTTCAACTAAACCCAGCTCAAGGACAACTAATACTAGACCGCAGACAGTCGGGTTTAAAAGACTTTGAAGATGGCTTTGCGTCTTTACAAACTGCACCATTACAGAAGGGCCTTGAGTATTACGATGTTGATATATGGGTAGATAAAGCGTCGATAGAAGTATTTGTTAATAAGGGAGTTAGCTCTATGACGTCTATTGTTTTTCCAACCTCTCCTTACAATAGAATACGAGTTAGCGCTGATCAGCCTTTGTCGCTTAGTGACGTAAAGTTAAACAATATAGCAATAGAAAAATAACCTTTGAAGCGACTCTATAGTAATATAGAGTCGTTTTACTTTTTATAAGGCTATGCGATATATGAGTAGTAATTATCGGCTATTAAGCGCCATATTCTTTATTTATTTTATGGCATGGTCATTTTCATTTTCATTTTTTCCAATTTGGCTTAGTCAAGAAGTAGGCCTCAACAGTGCTAAAGTAGGGGTCATCTTTAGTATCAATTCCATCATGGCTTTACTCGTGATGCCTTGTTATGGCATTTTGCAAGATAAACTCGGTTTACAAAAAACACTGCTTTACTTCATTGCATTTTTTATAATGTTGATTGGTCCATTTGTCAGTTATGTATACGCACCCTTACTACAAACACAGTTTTATCTGGCTGCTATTTTAGGAGGTGCTGTTTTTTCATGTGCATTTTTGGCTGGAGTCGGGACACTTGAAAGTTATATTGATAAACAAAGTCGCTCGACGAATTTTGAATTTGGTAAAGCTCGAATGTGGGGGTCACTAGGTTGGGCCATGGCAAGCTACTTTGCCGGTTTATCCTTTAATTTATCCCCTAGTTTAAATTATTGGTTATCAAGCATTGCGGCGGTTTGCTTAATGGGGTTATTAGCCTTTGTTAAGGTCGCAAAAAATCAGCCCGAAATAGCGCCTTCTCGAACTTTTTCTCCTGTAAAACAGCTTACAGCATTTTTTAAAATCGCAGGATTGTGGCGTTTAAGTGTATTTGTGATCGGTGTTAGTTGTATTTATGCGGTATTTGATCAGCAATTTGCTATTTATTACACCTCTTTTTTTGACACCCCAGAGCAAGGTCGAGAGTTTTTTGGCTATTTAACTTCAGCGCAAGTAATTCTTGAAGCGGCTATTTTGTATTTAGCTGTTAAATGGGTGAATTATTTGGGCGTTAAAAACTCGTTGCTGTTAAGTGGTGTATTGATGGCGATACGAATATATTGCTCGGGGATTGTTAATGACTCTATCAGCATTAGTGTATTAAAATTGTTACATGCAATTGAGTTACCGCTGATGTTAATTGCATTGTTTAAATATATAAACATGCACTTTGAAGCTCGTTATTCAGCCATGATCTATATCATTGGCTTTCAATTTACTACGCAATTGATGGCGTCAATGTTAGCCGTCGCTGTAGGTGTAGTATATGATAATGTAGGCTTTGCGTTAGCCTACCAATATTTGGGTTTGGTTGTGTGTGTGTTTATTGTATTATCGCTTTTTGCATTAAAGGCAGATGCAATTAAAACGAATCACGAGCAATTAGTTTAAATGGTAAGTGGTGGTGAACAATATCAGTGCGCTGCTCTATGAGGTATTCCATTGCCCAACGTCCCATAGCATGGTGTGGTAATGCCATAGTAGTTAAATTCGGTTGTAATAATTGTGGAATACTGCCCCAATCATCAAAACTAGCTATACCAATATCTTTACCAACGATCATTCCTTTATCATGCACAACAAAGTAAATTTCTAGCGCCATGGGGTCTTGACCACAAATAATTGCATCAGGTTTAAACTCGTCAATTACTCGCGCTGCAGACTCTCTCGAAGTAGAAATCTCACTACCATCGGCTTGACCAATAATCACCGATTCAATGAGTAAATCATCGAGTGGTAAGCCGTGCTTTTTAAATGAATTTATAACGCCTTGTTTACGGCCTTTGGCAGCAACTATATGCTCATTTAAGTTTAAGAAAGCAATTCGTCGATAGCCTTTACGGATTAACGCGTCAGTAATATCTTCACCGGCTTGCTGTTCATCAGGTACTACACAAGGGAAATTATTCAAAGCAGGAAAACAGTTAGCTAAAATTGTTGGTATTTTTTTTAGTTCATCAGCTACCACAACTTGGCGATGATACATTGCTGAATATATAACGCCCTCTACGCGATACTCTAAAAGGCTTTCTATAGCTCTGTCTATACTCGCTTGGGTTTCGTTAACATTGAGGATCAACAGTTCTTTATTTTTCTGCCACGCAATTTCTTGGGCACCACGAATAATATCAAAAGTATAAGGAACACTAAGCAGTTCATCAGCAATAATTGCGTAAATGTTTGAGTTTTTACGTCGCGTTAAACTTGCCGCACGATTAGGACGATAACCTAATTCTTTTATCGCTTTAAGAACTTTCTCGCGGTTAATATCTTTGACTGTTGGATCATTATTGACCACTCGCGATACAGTTTTAAATGAAACACCTGCGTGGACAGCGACTTGCTTAATTGTAACCATACTAGAATAAGACCCTCTGTGATTAAAAACAGTATAACAGCATATTGCACTTTATTTATATGTTTTTGTTAAGGTTTGAGTTGTCGTTGTTATCTAAAGATAAACTTATTCAGAGGCTTACTTTTAAGTTATTGAGGCGAATTATACTCATGATGTAATTACATTGGCTAAACCTAGTAAGCCGAAAAGGTAATACCAAGCGTTGATATAATAGCTTAAAACATTAGCTCATCAGATTATAGAGTGAGCAGTCACAGTGAATCGAGTTTGATATATTACTATCTCTAATTGGCTCGCCATGGATCGCTTCGACTTTCAATGAGTGGAAGAAACTCGCTGACTTACCAGCTCACCGAATTTGAACCGCTTTATTTTTGATTCTTCGCGAAGTCGGTGGCAGCCTTTTTAATATGGCTAAGTCCTATGTTTTGGATACCTCAATAATTTCAGCTTTTCATACGCAAACAAGCTGCCAGCTGTTAAATAACATTTAATAGTAGGGGCTTGCTGCTAGCGTACGTTACAATTTAATGGTATTAAATGATAATTAATGTGCTAACTGCAAGGGAAAATCTATGTCATTGAGAGCTTTTAAAGAAAAACCAAGTGCAATAATTTTCTTTTTACCGCTTTTGCTACTGCTTTTAATTTGTATATCCCATTTTGGCGCAAACTATGTACAAATGCTTTATCAGAAAAAGTTTACGCAATCTCTTATTAGTAAAGCCGAAGAAATCTCCAGTGATATAAGCCAATCCATTTATCAGACAGAAGCCATTAACCCTCGACGCTGTGATGAAGAAACTGTAAATAAATTACGTATCCTTTTAACTAACTACCACTACACGCATGATGTTGGTTTAGTTAAACAAAATAGAATTATATGTTCGGCAAATTGGGGCATTTTAAAAGAGCCCGTTGAACTTAATGTTGATTTTTTTAAGGGCAATACAGGTTTTTATTTTGCGCAAAAAGTTGAGGGGATTTTTCCTATTGATGCCAAATATGATATTGCAAAACGTAACGGTATCGTTGCATTTACAATTCAAGATCCTTTTAAATATTTTGATCAAGCAAATAAGGATTTTTCGTTTAACATAACCTCTATTGATGGTTTGTACGTTTTCCATCAATTTGACTCCGAATTTCAGTTTGATAATGAATTTAACTTACTATCACAAGAAGTTAAAAGCTGTAGCACAAAGTTTGGCTATTGCGCTAGCGTGCTTAATAATCGCCCTGGGTTACTATTTTTTTCCACTTTGACTCTGACTGCAGTACTTTTACTGCTTTGCGTTATTAGTTTTTTAATTATTTATTCTTTTATCTCATACATAGAAAGAACAAATTCGATTGAATTTCGATTACGTAATGCAATCGCAGATGAAAGTATTTATTTAGAATATCAGCCAATTTTAGAGGTCCAGAGTAAGCAGATTATTGGTGTAGAATGTTTAATAAGATGGAAAGATGAGGTATATGGGCAAGTCTCACCTGAGTTATTTTTAAGTATTGCTGAGCAGTTAAATTTATATCCGTCGATGGCATTTTCATCTGTACAGCGGGCATTTAAAGAGTTGTCGCCTTTTGTTATAGAAAAAGATGACTTTAGTATTGCGATTAATGTTAACTCCTTTGAAATTCAAAGTTCGGAGTATTTACCGTTTTTAAATGAGCAATGCGAATTATATAAAATAAGCCAAAAACAAATAAAAATTGAGATCACTGAGCGTATAGGACTGCCACTAAATGAGTTGTCACACTTTGCTTTGCAGGCTAAACGTTATGGGTTTACTGTTGCCTTGGACGATTTTGGCACAGGTGTTTCAAATTTAGTTTGGTTAACTGAAATTAACTTCGATATCATAAAAATAGACCGTATTTTTACTCAATCGATTACTGATCCTTTGAAAAAAGATATGCTACTGGCAATAATGGCACTATTCACGAACCTTAATCGTATTGTTATTTTTGAAGGCGTTGAAACGCAAGAGCAGTGTGAATTTATTGAAAAGTATAATAAATGCTATCAGGTTCAAGGTTGGTATTTTTATAAAGCGCTGCCTTTAGATGCGTTGAAAGAATTAATAGTTTAAATAAAGCGGTATTGCGAAACCGATCATTCACCAGACTTTACTTGGTTAGAACACTTATGTCTGACTCAAATAATATGCTTTTTAAGTAGTGCTGGTTTTTAGCTAAAGCTGGTGCTTTAAATTTAAAATTGAACCGTAACCATAATCAAATCAAATATAGTATTTAAGTGTTGTAGCGCACAGAGCTGGGGAGCTTTATAAACTAGGCTTTAAATCTCGGCCTTTTACATTAACGTGAGGGGCGAGAACTCTGAGGCAACTATGCAAAATCCAACTCATGATAAAAAAGTAGATGACAAAAAGTCTGCTGAAACACTAAAAAAAGAAGCGGCAAGCAAGCGCGCAGCTTTAGAACCTGACACAAAAAAATCATACAGAAAACCCCAGCAAAAATAATAGAGTCGTTAATTATCTAACCAGTTTTCGCAAAGCATTATTTGAACTTAATTAAGGATTGAGTGGCATTATCGACAGCTAGATTCGATAAATATACAAGGAGCTAGATAATAGATGTTCTCTACTATTTGTGGTTCTTCACTCGTTGGTGAGGGATCATATTCTTGTTGTTTAAGGCTACTGAGAGCGCTACGTCATTAGGGGCTGTTGATCTTTGTGGTACATATATTGATCAGCCCGCATTGGTAGCCACATCATCGTAAATGCTAAAGCGAGCATTGAATGATAATTTCGTGCAAGCTTTTCATACCGTGTGGCTATCTTTCTATATTGCTTAATATGGCCAAATGTATTCTCAACCAAGTGCCGATATTTGTACATGCATCAGTCAATATCTTCATTACCTATTAAACTGTTATCCTTGCGTAGAATAACGGGTGTCGTGTTGTTATCACGAACCAACTTTCTCAGTTTTTTACAATCGTAGCCTTTGTTAGCAACAACGACTTTATTTGTTGAACAATTTGCTACGAGTGACTCTGTGTGAACTATATCATGTGTATTTCCGCACGATAATTCATAGAGAATAGGCAATCCTCTGCTATAACCTAAGTATTAGTTTGTTAATTTATGCTGCATACAACATTGGCTGTATTAATTTCACATTTATATAAATCATTCAGCAAAACATACCCATATTCTTCGTCTTTAATTATTTGAGCTTTGGGAGTAGTAAGCTCAAATCAAGACGATTTGTGCATTTCATTTTCTATGAACATAGAATTTAATACCAACACCGTATTTTAATTCAGTAAAAATTAATAGTCGTACTCACAAAATAGCGGCGGCTTTGCTGACTTTTGCATTTAGAACGAGTAGATCTTGAATATGCTCATCTCTACCATTTTCAAAACGAGGTTAAGCTAAATATCAATATACTCCATTTACAATATTTGAATGAACTCAGGCGCCAGAATTCAATCCGAGAGTTGAGTTTTTATTGCAATATGGTTGCACTGGCGTGGCTATTTTATTCATTAACGAGAGATACAATGAAAATAATTTTAAACAAGCTTGTTATTACTACTTTAGCTGCAACTATAGTGATGTCTAATGATGCTCGGGCTGAAAATAATAATCAAATGTTGAGAAAAGCAGTCGATAAGCAAGCCGAGCGCTTAATGCAGCAGTACCAAATTCCTGGTTTAGCGGTGGGTATAATTGTTGATGGTAAGTCACAGTTTTATAATTATGGTGTTGCGAATAAAGAAAAGAACCAAGCAGTAACACAGAATACACTGTTTGAATTAGGATCGGTCAGTAAAACCTTTGCTGCAACCTTTGCGAGTTATGCTCAAGGCAATGGTACTTTATCATTTGATGACACTGTTGATAAATATCTACCTGAGTTGAAAAATAGCGTTATTGGCAGCACAAAACTTACACAGTTAGCTACCTATACAGCAGGTGGTTTGCCTTTACAGTTCCCTGATAATGTTAAGACTGACGATGATATGATGCAATATTATAAATCTTGGCAGCCAACCTTTGCTGAAAATTCACAACGACTCTATTCAAATCCAAGTATAGGTTTATTTGGCTATGTTTCTGCATTAAGTATGAAAGTTGATTATGCACAGTTTCTGGAAATTAAAATATTTCCGTCGTTAGGCATGTCAAATACGTTTGTTAATGTCCCAGCAAATAAAATGAATGATTATGCATTTGGATATAATGCTTCAGGCGATGCTGTGAGAGTAAATCCCGGTATGCTGGATGCACAAGCATATGGCATTAAGTCTACTAGTGCAGATATGGTGCAATTTATTAAAGCGAATTTAGGGTTAGTCTCTCTCGATGATAAAATCAATACGGTCTTGAAAAGTACTAGGAAGGGCTATTATCAAGCGAGCACTTTCACGCAAGGACTAGCGTGGGAAATGTATCCTTTACCAACTAACTTGGCTGCTCTGTTAGCTGGAAATTCAGTTGAAACCATTACACAACCTCAACCAATCGATATTAATAATTCTCCTCAAGTAGCTTTGCATAATGGCTGGATCAATAAAACAGGTTCAACAAATGGGTTTGGCGCATATATTGTATTTATTCCGGCAAAAAATGCTGGAATTGTTATGTTAGCAAACAAATATTACCCCAACGTAGAACGGGTCAAAGCCGCCTATGCGATTTTAGATTCAGTTATCAGCAGATAACGAAGAATAAAAAGCCACTCATTAGTTTAGTGAGTGGTGTTTTTTTATTTATTGAATATGACTTTTTGCCAAATTTTTTTCGCTAGGCATTACTTGAAAGCCGATCATTTCAGCAATCCTTTTTCGCTTTTGCTAGTTTGTCCCAGTAACCCGCTAGTTCGTAATGTTGATATATAGCTGTTTCAAACTCGGGAGTTATTTGCAGGTTATAATCATACTCTGGCGCATCTTTTATTACTTGGCGGTTGAGATCAACACTGATGGTTTTGTCGAGCCAGCATACTTCGCTGATCCACTCTGGTGGCACGAGCACTTTATGTCCACCCCACCAATTACTGGTATCGATGATCAGATAACGCACCGCCCACGTTGTTTCTTCTACTAATAATCCAGATACATGACCAATATCACCATCATTTGCATTAATATGATAGCCAATAACCTCTTTGCAACTTCGTAAATTTGGATCGGCTTTTTTATTATCTTCACTTTTAACATTATGGTGAGTTAGTTGTGCGCTGCGTGCACCTGCTTCTGTATATGGGAGGTGTTGGTGGTCACGGTACAATAAATAAGGGTAAATACCGCCTCCCCAAAATCCTTCGCCTACCCAATAATAAGGGTAGCCATAATAATCGAGTAAGCTGGCCTCATTTTGCCGTGACACGGGTTTATCGTTATCGATAGTTGGGCTGTTTTTAACTTGTTCTTTACTGATCAACACAGGCAGAATTTTTTCTATCCAGTTTGGTTTTTGAACCGCAATTGGTGAGATCAAAACCTGACGGCTGGATAGCCAAGAACCTGTTTCAACAACAAAATAGCGGATCACCCATGCTAAATCATCGAATAGAAAATCTTTTTCTTTACCGATCACACCATCGGTAGCAGCGATAGCGCAATTTTCAAGATCTTTCATGCTACGTAACATAGTAGTTATCCTTTTTAATGGGGTCGACAGTATAAAGTGTTGGCGTGTTTTAGAGCTGATATTGAGGTTGCCAACTAGGCGATGATTTGAATGAACCGCTTTAGTTTTAGCTTATTTGCCGCGGTTGTCTGTGCGCTGCAGTACACAGCCAAATTAGCGAGTTAATTACATGAATGCAGTAATGACCAGTATGAATCGCTGATTTTTATTATTGACACACAGTTGTTTTGAGTTCGATAACGAACAGAACGTAAGCGTATAGCTAACGACACCTAGCTTTGCTTAATGTTCCAAGGTAGCAGTGGCTCAAGGTTATCTGGCTGCTCAGCAAGGCGCTGTAAGCAAGTAGAGATATAGTCATGCACCACAAGGT
>NZ_JACJFH010000067.1:0-1329 GCF_014164495.1 Pseudoalteromonas sp. SG41-5
TCTATCACTGCACCCAGCATCATTGAGAACCAATGCACCAGTGTTGCGAGCAGTAAAAGTATGTCTAATCGGTAGAGTTTGTTCGTTCTGTGCAGATCTGAGCCTAAGCCGAACCTAACACTTTTTTGATCTCGAAATCCGGCTTCTATCTGCATTCTCATGCCATATAATTTGAGCACTTTTTCGAGAAAGTGGTGCCTTTTTGGAAGTGAAGAAACGAGTAGCCAAGGCTCATTATAACCACGTTTTTTATCTCTTTTTAATAACTTATGCCCCTTACCAACCAGCACTGCATGCGTTTGATATTTTGCACTTTTGGTCAACTCGGTCGCGCCAAGATACTGGCTCTTACGTTGATTGCTCTTGAATAGTGACTGGCATGGAACAAACTCATCGCTGCCCTGCGTTTTCAAGTGTGCCGTACCTCGAACTCGGCTAATATAATGCCAGTCATTGTTTCGCACGGCTTTGAGCCAAGGAACTTTAAAGCCCGCATCCGTCACAATAACGGGCCGACAATCACTCGGCAAGATCAGTTTGAGCATCTTCAAGAACCGTTTTTGTACTTTTGGGCAATGATATTGAAAGCTGAATGCACTTTCCTGATACAGGGTTAAAGAGCGACCTTCACTGACAATGCTGGCACGCAGAATACAATATTTGGTTTGTGTATCTGCATGACTCCAATCAACCAAAATGACGGGATGCTTTTCAGTGACCACAAAACGGCTTAAGTGAACATAAACCGTTGTTGATTCAAGCAAAAGCTCGTGGTTACTGAGCAGTCGATCAATACGTTTAATATCATGTTTTTCAGTTGTTTTTGAATTCAAATTGCGACCGATAGACGTCAAGGTGCATTGCTGACAGCGCAATAGAGATTTAACGGCAGCGACTAAGGTATTAAATCTGGCTTTATGAATTGATTTAGGGGTGACAGCGCGGAGCATATTGTGCAAAATAGTAAAAGCATTCATGGTGTTTAGCTCTGTTGTTTTTGACGATTCATAAGATCACAAAACACCATGAATGTTCCCTCGCTTCCCACATTTTTTAATACTGTTAGTTTATTGATATATAAAGGCTAATTCTGGGAATACTTTAGGTCTTCTTCCCCATATAATTAAATTAACAAGCGCGGCATAAACCGCGCTTTGAATTTACTCTGATACAGAAGGTTCAGTATTTGCTTGAGCATCGCTTACAGGAGCTTCGTCAGTTAACAAGTATTTATCCAGCCACTGCTCTTGTTCCCATAAAACATGTAATAAGCTTTTACGGGCACGATAACCATGGGCTTCGTAAGGTAGCATCACTAAACGCGCTTCT
>NZ_JACJFH010000067.1:1429-27432 GCF_014164495.1 Pseudoalteromonas sp. SG41-5
CGCTCGCTTTGCATCGGGAAGGTGCCGTGAGATTAAGGGTGGGTCTTCATCCCCATATAATTAAATTAACAAGCGCGGCATAAACCGCGCTTTGAATTTATTCTGTTAAAGAAGGCTCAGTATTTGCTTGAACATCGCGTGCAGGAGCTTCGTCACTTAACAAGTACTTATCCAGCCATTGCTCTTGCTCCCAAAGCACATGCAGTAAACTCTTGCGAGCACGGTAGCCGTGAGCTTCATAAGGTAACATCACTAAACGCGCTTCTTTCCCTAAGCCTTTGAGCGCAGCGTACATACGCTCGCTTTGCATCGGGAAGGTGCCAGAATTCGGGTCTTCTTGGCCGTGGATCATTAACATCGGCTCGTTAATTTTTTCAGCATGAAAAAACGGTGACATATTGGCGTATACATCCTGTGCTTGCCAAAAATCACGTTCTTCTCCTTGAAACCCAAACGGTGTCAAGGTCCTATTATAGGCACCACTGCGGGCAATACCAGTTTTGAATAAATCACTGTGGGCTAATAAGTTTGCTACCATAAAGGCGCCATATGAGTGGCCTGCAATGGCGATTTTATCTTTATCTGCAATGCCTTTTTCGACCAGCACATCTACCGCAGCTTTGGCACTTGCAACTAACTGCTTTCTAAATAAATCATTTGGCTCTTTACCATCAACTCCGACGATTGGCATCTACGGATCATCAAATACAGCAATACCTTATGCGAGGTAAGGCATTGGTCACCAATAACCTATGTAGGTAAATTCGTACGGCGATTCACGTACTTGCGATGCAACTGCTTTATCTTTATATTCCAGTGGGTATGCCCACATTAATACAGGTAATGGACCTTGCGTTTTATCGTAACCTGGAGGTAAATATAGCGTACCAGAGAGTTCAACACCGTCATCACGTTGGTAACGCACAAGTTCTTTAGTCACCCCTTTAAACGCCGGGTATGGATGCTCAAAGGTAGTGAGCTGAGTCAGAGTGTCGGCATCTAAATCGCGAATAAAGAAGTTAGGTTGTTCGGCCTTAGATTCACGAATAGTAATTAATCGCTCACCTTCATCATCAAGCATGGCACGAACTCGCTCGTAATATGGCGCTTTTGATTGCCATAAACGCTTGGTTGTATTGGTCTTAATGTCGTACTGATCTAAAAATGGCACATTCCCTTGCTCTGACGCACCATCACCGCGCAAAAATATATAACGTCCACCAACCACTTTAATAACGTTTACACCAAGATCATTTCGCTCATAAATAGCGTCGCCCGGATCTTTATAAGCATCGTTATAGCTGCGCTGTGAAAACAATACGCGGTTATTATCCGCATCGCGTGGTTGGATCACATAGGTACGTAACTGGCGATCACTAAAACGCCACTCGGTTAAAAACGCAACGTTTTCATTCGCCCACTCAATACCTGAAAAACGTCGTTCTAGTTTAGCAAATAGTTTTGGTTCACGTTTAAAAGGTGAGCGTAAACTATATAGATGATCATGATACGGCACATCGGTTTTCATATCGCCGCCATCTTGCGCCTGCGCCCAAATGATCTCAGCACCTTGGTCATCACGCCACTGAAAATCACGACGACCCGTTCGCACACTGTCATAACCTTGTGGAATGTTGTCGGCCAGTGGCTGTTTAGACAATTGCGCTAACGTATAACCCCGCATGCCAAACACCTGCCACGTTGTCGCAAAGCGGCTATAGGGTACTTGATACGAAAATGGTTCGTCGATAGTGGCGACTAAAATATTGGTTGAATCAGGCGAGATCGAAAATGATTTAAATAATGCTGGTTTGCCAATCGATAACGCAACACCGCTCAGGGGAATATAAGTTAATTGACCTTGGCCGTAAAACTTAAACTGCAACTCATCAAACGGGCTGGTTAATAAATTTTGGTAAGTCCGTGCTGGCGCTTTTTGACCGCTACTTTGCTGAATAACCGGCACAACGCTATTTGCATCACTAACTAATTTTGGCTTGCCAAGGTTAACCGCTTGGTTAGCAACAATTGCCGTGCTATCTGGTAACCATTGATAAGGGGTAGCTGTTAGCACTGAATTAAGAGCCACTGTTGACAACTGACGTGCTTGTTTAGTTTCGGCGTTATACACCCACAATTGCGCCTGAGTTGGTTGCTCAACAATAAACGCTAAATATTCGCTATTACTTGACCATTTAGGTGAGCGGATCACCCCTTGAGGTAAATTATTAACGGTAATCACAGCCCCAGTCGCAATATGTTTAACTTGTAACGCACTAAATTTAGTGCGAGGACGTGAGCGTGAAAAGTTTGCCGGGTTTAACTTTATACCCGCCAATTTCAATTCTTCTTTTGCTAAATCATCTAATGTTTCAACACGTTTACGCTCAAACAGCGCTAACCATTGACCATCAGCCGATAAGTAGCTACTCGGTGCTAATTTAGCATCAACCAGCGCGGCTAAATCACTTGAAGGGGTTTGATAGCCTTGTGCAGCAAGTACCGAGCCTGAAACACTTACGCTCAGCACTAACGCTAATAACAGCCTGATGCCTTTCATGGTGTATCCTTGATTTTTTATTATTAATAGCTGTATCTAAACATGTTTTGCAACATTCATAAAGTTTTTGCGATTCTAGCTTCAATAACGCCGATAGATGACTTATTAGCTGAAACTACGTTAAACTGGCGCCTTCGTTCAAGCAATTGCTGACGCATACATTAAAATGAAAACAAAAACCGATAAAATAACTATTTTTGACGTTGCCAGAGAAGCTCAAGTTTCTAAGTCAACGGTGTCGTTAGTGCTTACAAACAGTGACAAAGTCAGTGATAAAAGCAAAGAAAAAGTATTGCATGCCATTGATAAGCTTGGCTATGTATATAATAGAGATGCGGCAGCACTGAGAAGTCGCCGCTCTAACTTAGTGGCGTTAGTTATTAATGACTTAACTAACCCTTACTCTGCGCAAATAGCGGTAGGACTTGAAAACCATATTCATGCCCTTGGTATGCTGCCGATGTTAGTGAACACCGCCGAAAATGTTGAGCGCCAAACACAAGTTGTTAAAACACTCAAAGAATATAATGTTGCCGCATTTATCATGTGTCCTGCCCCGGGAACTACCCAGCAGTGGGTTGATGAACTTATCAATAGTGGTTTCCCGGTCATTCACATTATGCGCGAAGTGGCTTTTTGTGCCGCCCCGACAATATTGCCGGACAATAAAAAAGGCACTCATCTAGCCACTAGCCATATTTTACAACAAGGTATTGAGGATATCGCTTTTATAGGTGGAACTGATGATATTTCTGATCATCATGAACGTTTAAGTGGTTTTCACAGTGCCTTAAAGCAGTTTAATATCCATCAACACAAACCAACGATCACCGCCGCCACGAACCGTCAAGGCGGGCGCGATGCCTTTGCTACGTTGTATGCGCAATACCCTGCGACTAAAGCGATTATTTGTTTTAATGATGTTATTGCATACGGTGTCATAGAAGCCATTCGCCAACATGGTTTGATACCCGGTAAGGATATAAAAGTAGTCGGTTTTGATGATTTAGCTGATTCATGTTTAATGTCTCCCTCGTTAAGCAGTGTCACCATCAATGCGGACGATATTGGTAAGCATACTTGCCAAGTACTGCAAGAATTACTTAATCAAGGCACTCCTGCGGTGCGTACCTTAGTCGATGTTCATCTGCAAGTAAGAGATTCAAGTCAATGAAAAAAGTCTTAGTAATTGGCTATGTATGGCCAGAACCAAATTCATCAGCGGCCGGCACTCATATGATGTCGCTATTAAAAGCGTTTAAAAATGAAAATTGGGCGGTTGAATTTGCCAGTCCCGCTCAGAAAACCGAGCATATGGTTAATCTGGATGACTACGGGATCAGCAGCGCAACTATTGCCCTTAATTGTGCAAGTTTTGATGAATATGTTATCAACTACGCCCCTGATATCGTCATGTTTGACCGTTTTATGATGGAAGAACAATTTGGCTGGCGAGTAGATAAACATTGCCCTAACGCAGTAAAAATCCTTGATACTGAAGATTTACAATGCTTACGCAATGCCCGCCATGAAGCGCATAAAGGCAACCGAGCATTTAACCATAGTGATTTACACTCTGACCTCGCCAAACGAGAAATAGCCGCTATTTTACGCTGTGATTTAAGTTTAATTATCTCAAGTTTTGAAATGCAATTACTTGCTGATGTATTTAAAGTCGACAGTAACTTATTGCATCATCTGCCTTTTATGGTCGATTTAAGCTCACTCCCTGAGCAAACTAAATCGTTTGAGCAACGCCAACACTTTATGACCATAGGTAATTTTCGCCACGCCCCAAACTGGGATGCCGTACTCTATTTACAACAAATCTGGCCGCGCATTCGTAAACAACTACCCCAGGCTGAGTTACATATTTATGGCTCTTACCCACCGCCAAAGGCCACCGCGCTTAATAACCCCAAAACTGGCTTTTTAATAAAAGGTTGGGCGCATGATGCCTATCAAGTAATGGAAAGTGCGCGTGTGTGCATCTCACCACTGCGTTTTGGTGCTGGCATTAAAGGAAAGCTGTTAGAGGCGATGATCATGCAAACACCCAGTGTTACAACGACAATTGGTAGTGAGGGTATGCACCATGATTTACCTTGGAGTGGTGTGGTTGAAAATGAGCCGCAGCAATTTGCCGATGCCGCTGTGGCTCTGTATCAAAATAAAAGTTTATTTACGCAGGCACAAACAGCCGGTAATACGATATTAAAAACGCACTACGACAAACAGCTTTTATCTAATAATTTAATCATTAAAATTCAATTGATTAAAGAGAAATTACAAGCTCACCGCGAAGCAAATTTTACAGGCCAAATGCTCAAACACCACACAATGCGTAGCACTCAATATATGGCGCAGTGGATTGAGGCTAAAAACAAATAAAAAAAACTAGACAGGCGGTGATTAGTGTTTAAAATTCCCGCCAAACTAGCTAGGCAAATTTAGATGTATTGTCTATATTTTTTAACTGAATAATTTAAATTTTGGCTCAATACAAATTTGAAAACCGCAACGTTCACAGAAAAGCGCAAATTTATCGTTAAACTGGGTAAGATGCTTCATAAGTATGGCACCCCAGCTTATCGACTCGAAGCTCACTTAATGGAAGTGGCTACTTACCTTGATCTTAAATCTTCATTTGTCATGTCACCCACTTCCGTTACTTTTGTAATTTGGACCGATGGCCATGAAGATGAATATACTCACGTTGCCCGTGTTGATCCTGGCGATCACGATTTAGGTTCGTTAGCCGATACCGATGATCTGGTTAATAAAATGCTCAATGGCGAACTCACGCTACAAGAAGTTGACGTTCAACTCGACGCCATTTTTATTATGCCAAATCCGTATAATCGCTTTACCACAGGGGTTGCCTTTGCCACCTCAGGCGGCGCATTTGCAATGCTGATGGGCACCAGCTGGAATGACGTATTTTGGTCAGCGCTACTTACCTCTGTCGTTTACTTATTTGTACTGTGGTCAGCACGTTCAAAACGCGTGGGCCATATGTTAGAGCCATTAGTGGCGATAGTCTCGGCTATTTTGGCCTGCGCTGTAAGCGTGCATTTAGACGTCGGGATTAATATTCGTTTAGTGGTATTGTCTGCGATTATTGTGTTTATACCCGGGCTTGCATTAGCACTGGGCCTAGCAGAACTTGCAGCGCGGCATTTAGTTTCTGGTACAGCGCGTGTGATGGATGCTTTTATGCTGTTGTTTAAACTGTATTTTGGTGCCTTCATCGGCATTGCGATTGGTTTTGCACTATTCGGCCAAGCCGATTTCGTACAACCTGACCCTTTACCTAAATGGACGGCTTGGTTGGCAATCTTTTTACTCTGTAGCAGCTTAATCGTTATTTTTAGAACCAAACTAAAACATGCTACATGGTCTATCGCCTCTGGCTTTATCGCTTATGGCAGCAGTATTGGCTCTGCGATGTATTTAGATTACACCTTAGGAACATTTGTAGGTGCATTTGCGGTGGGTGTATTTAGTAACCTATTTAACCGCGTAGCAAACGCTCCTGCCTCAATTGTTGCCATGCAAGGCTTGATTGTATTAGTTCCAGGTAGCAAAACTTACATAGGTCTAAACTCATTAATTGAAGGGCAAGACTTTGTGTATGCGGAGCACATCGGCCAACAAACCTTCCTAATATTTATGTCATTGGTGGCTGGATTAATCTTTGCCAACGTTGCACTCCCACCGAAAAAGAGTTTATAAAGCAATTAAGTGCGGTAGTCACTATCGCGCTTAAACCTTATCACTTTAATCTCTTCATTAAACGCCTACTTGTGCGTATTAATCGCATATTTTAGCATTTAAGGTACACCTTGTTATAATCCTTCGATAATTAAAACATGCGAAGGAAAATTCATGATAAAAACTAGCCTAGCACTGGCTCTTGGACTCTCAAGCTCACTGGCATTTGCAGCCACATCGCTTACTGTAGAAGATATCCCTAAAATTCAGTCAGTTATTCAAACCAGCATTAGTCCAAATGGTGACAATGTTGCATTTACCCGCTCAGTGCCACGTGAATTATACGTCGACGAGAATGGTGCCAATTATAGCGAACTCTATGTCGTCGATGATGAAGGTGTCGAGCGTCCTTTCATTACCGGCTCTGTAAGTATCAAGAGTATTCAATGGTCAAACGATAGCAAAACGATCTACTTTTTAGCAAAACTTAAAGACGACAAGTTTACCGCGTTATATCAAATTCCAGTGGATGGTGGTCAAGCGCAAAAAGTACTATCGCTTAAAGACACATCAATTTCTAGCTATCAGTTAAGCCCGAATAACAAACAACTCGCTATTTTAGCTATGCCAGCGGCTGATAAATCTGAAAAAGAGCTGAAAAAATTAGGCTTTATGGCTGAGGTGTACGAGCTAGGCTTAAGAGATAAACAACTATTTATTGTCGATTTAGCCAAAACAGATAAACCTCTTACACCAACAGCGCTTAACGTTGCAAACTATGTAAGTGATGTAAACTGGGCCGAAAAAGGCGATAAGTTATTAGTAAAAACCCAGCCTACAGCGCTAATTGACGACAAATACACTAAATCACAATGGCACTTATTTGATATTGCGACTAATCAAGTGACGATGTCGTTTGCTACTGAAGGTAAATTAGACGGTGCTGAACTGTCTCATGATGGTCGTTACATCGCAATTCTAGGTGCCGAAGATAAGCATGATCCAGCCGCTGGTCGTTTATTTTTAGCTGACACAAAAACAGGTGAAGTAAGTGATTGGTTACCTAATTTCATGGGTCATATCGTTGATTTTGAATGGTCACATAAACGCAACACGCTTAATTTTATTGCCAATGTAGGTACGCAAAGTTTTGTCGCAAGCATTAAAACCGGCTCTAATAAATACAAAAAAATTATTAATGAAGGCCAATTTATTGCATCAAATCTGAGTATTTCTGATTCAGATAAAACCTTAGCGCTACGTGCAAACACTGCAAAGCACCCAAATGAAGTATTCATTATTCGTGGTTCTAAAGCACAACGTTTAACGGATTCAAACAACTGGTTGAATGACAAACGTTTTGCTAAGCAAGAAACTATTTCACTTAAGGCTCGCGACGGTGTTGAGATTGATGGCGTATTAGTCTACCCATTAGATTATGAAAAAGGCACGCGCTATCCATTGATCATGTCAGTGCACGGTGGCCCTGAAAGCCATGACAAAGACGGTTGGGTAACAAACTACTCGCGTCCAGGTCAAATGGGAGCAGCACGTGGTTATGCAGTATTTTACCCAAATTACCGTGGCTCTACAGGTAAAGGCGTTGATTATTCAAAGCTTGGTCAAAACGACTATGCAGGTAAAGAGTTTGACGATTTAATTGACTTTAAACAGCATCTTGTTGAAATGGGCTTAGTTGATACTAAACGTGTTGGTATTACGGGTGGCTCTTATGGTGGTTATGCATCAGCATGGGCCGCAACAAAATTGACTGAACACTTTGCTGCGAGCGTGATGTTTGTAGGTGTTACCAACCAACTATCTAAATTTGGAACTACTGATATTTCTAACGAAATGAATCTTGTGCATGCACGTTCATACCCATGGGATAAATGGCAGTGGTATTTAGAGCGCAGCCCTATTTACTGGGCAGGCCAGTCTAAAACACCATTACTGATCATGCATGGTAAAGATGATCCTCGCGTACACCCTGCACAATCAATGGAACTGTACCGTTATATGAAAGTACAAGGCAAAGATGTACGCCTTGTATACTATCCTGGCGAAGGTCATGGTAACCGTAAAGTAGCCGCGCAATATGATTACAGTTTACGTTTAATGCGTTGGATGGATAACTATTTAATTGACGGCAAAAAAGACATGCCAGCATTCGAGATTGACCATGCAGGCAAGTTAAAAGCGGTAAAAGACGCCAATAAATAATCCTATTATTTTGTGTTAAATACGCTTTTAGGCCAACATTCGTGTTGGCCTTTTTGCTTTTAAATAACAATGAATATGGATGTAATATAAAGACCTAACTCGGTAATTTTTACAAGAAAACACCTTAACAAGCTCAAATATAAAAAATTAAATCAATATATTACAACAACTTAAAAGTTGGCTTCTGTCTTGCAATATTCATTGTAATTAATGAGTAAAGCAAGGAAAACCCATGAATATTTTTGAAGCACTTCGTAATGATCACGACAAACAACGTTCGCTTGTCGATGCGCTGATAAAAACCCAGGGGGAGTCACCGAATAGACAGTCTCTTATGGATAATTTAAAACATGAGTTAGTAGAACATGCTAAATTTGAAGAGCGTTATTTCTATAATCCTTTGATGTTTGATGATTTAACCCATGAAAAAGCCCGTCATAGTATTGCAGAGCATCATGAACTTGATGAATTGATTGAGCAACTTGAAGAAACTGATATGAGCTCACCAGTGTGGCTTGTGACCGCTAAAAAATTACATCATCTTGTACATCATCATCTGGCTGAAGAAGAGCATGAAGTATTTCAACTAGCCGGTAAAGCGCTAACCGAAAGTCAAAAAGAAAGTCTAGCCGAAAAGTATAATGATGCGATGAGTTAACTGCTATATGTGCCCGCTTTAATTTATAAAGCTCTCTAAATAGCAACAACTCTATACCATTTGCATTTATTAGGCACCTCTAACACGGTCAATACTTGGCTAAGCAAACACTCTTAAATTAACTAAGCCCGGCATCAAACGCTGGGTTTTTTAATGCTCATGCTCCATCCCCACCTTTATTTAATATGAAAATCATTCATTGAATGTAAATATTTCGCAATTGAACATACAACTGATAATTGTTATCATACCTACCTTGGTTGCTTATTAGATTAATAATCTTTATTCTTGTCATGAAGGAAGTACAATGAAATCTCGCCCGCTTTATCTGGCCTCACTGATCAGTGCATTATTAACATCAACAACACTTATTGCTGATGATGACACAGCTGAAAATATGGAAGTGATGGTTGTCACCGCTTCTGGTTATGAGCAAAAATTAATAGATGCACCTGCAAGTGTCTCGGTTGTCTCTCGCGAAGATCTACAAAATAAGCCATTTACTAGCCTTGCTGATGCGCTTCGTGATATCGAAGGTATCGATGTTGGTGCCGGACAAGATAAAAACGGTAATATTAGTATTACCATGCGTGGTTTACCCGCAAGCTATACTCTAGTGCTTATTGATGGCCGCCGTCAAAGTGATGTAGGTAATATAGGCCCAAACAACTTTGGTAACAGCCAATTTATGTATATGCCGCCACTTGAGGCTATCGAGCGAATTGAAGTCGTTCGTGGCCCAATGTCCACTTTATATGGCGCTGATGCAATCGGTGGTGTAATCAATATTATCACTCGTAAAAATCTTGATAGCACCCATGGTAGCGTCACGGTAAGCAGTAATATCCAACAAGACGATCAATACGGTAACGATAATAAAGTCGATATATATTTGACCGGCCCAAGCGGCGTTGAGGGATTAACTTACGGGATCCGTGGTAGTTTTTATGACCGTCAAGAAAGTGAGCCAACTTACAGCGAAAGTTTACCACTTCCAGATGGCAGCATGTGGGTTGATGATGGTAGCTTTGGCGATAAAAAAATCGTTGCAGCACGTAACTGGAATGCCGGCGCAACAATAAACTACCTGATCAATAATCAGAATGAAATTACCTTTGAGTACGACATAGCCAAACAGCGTTACGATAACACCGAAGGTCAAACGGGTACGTTAGATAGCCCAGTCAGTTTATGGCGTGTTAGCAAAGGCATTGTACAGCCACGCGTTGGTTATACTCCATATCAACGTGTTGAACGTGAGCAATTTGTATTTGCACATGTTGGTCGATACGATGTTGGTACGCTTACCAGCAGCATTACCCAAAGCAGCAGTGAAAACTTTGGTCGCTCATTACCTCTTAATGTACAAGAGCGTTTAGGTGTGCAGGCCATTTGGGACCAAGCAGTACAGGATCAAGGCATCGACAAGCCAGAACTAACGGATGCAATTTACGCTCAACTTGATGAGACTTTTTTACCACGCCCAATGCGTACACTAAAACTTGATAACTTAATTATTGATACTAAGTTTGAATCAAATATAGATAACCACTATTTTGTAGTAGGCGCACAATATTTTGATGCCGAAATGGAAGATGGTGTATTTGGTATGTACGGGGATGGCTTCCGTGAAGGTACGACTCAAGATCATCGTCAAACAGCTGTATTTGCTGAAGATAACTGGGAAATTACCACAAATCTAACTGCAACTTTCGGCGCTCGTTATGATCATCATAATATCTTTGGCTCACAAGTTAGTCCTCGCGCTTATTTAGCCTACTCTCCTGCTGATGAATGGACTTTCAAAGGTGGTATCAGCACAGGATATAAAACCCCAGAGCCAAACCAACTATTCTCTGGTATTACAGGTTTTGGTGGCCAAGGTACTAAACCTTTTGTTGGCACGCCAGACTTACAACCTGAAACCAGTGTAAACTACGAAATGGCTGCTTACTTTAATGGCAGTGATAGTTTTAGTGGTAACGTAACGGTGTTTTACAATAATTTTAAAGACAAAATCATTAACCAAGATAACTTACCAAACTGTGAAGTGGCCATAGCTGATGAACCTTGTGTTGAAATTGGCGCAGGTTGGGCAGGCATCGGTAGCACCACCTTTACGCAAGCTGCTAACGTAGATAAATCAGCTACTCGTGGTGTTGAAATTGCTGCTAATTGGCAGATTATTGAACAGTTGTCACTACGTGGTAACTTTACTTACACCGATAGTGAAGTGAAAAGTGGCCGTGATGAAGGACTACCTTTAGTTAATACACCTAAAAATATGTATAACTTAACGCTTGCATGGCAACCATTGGATGATTTGAGTATTTCACTTATTTCTGAAATCCGCAGCGATCGTTACCGTGGTACGGCAAATGTGTCTGGTCCACAGGGCCCTGAAACACAAAAGCTCTACTACAAAGCCTATGATTTATATCATTTAGCAGCAAGTTATAAAATTAATGATAGCCTAGCATTAAATGCCCGTATTAATAATCTGTTAGATGACGACTTATCAAGCCGTACTTGCTTATTAGCAACCTCAGAGGAAGAGTACGAATGTACATCTGATTACAATACCACCCAAAAAGCACGCAGCTTGTGGGTATCAATGAGTTACAGTTTCTAGAATAAAAAGCTATAAAAATAAAGCCCAGCAATAATGCTGGGCTTTTTATTATTACGATTTAACCGTGCCTTTTATACTTCATCACCCAACACAGATCCGTGGCCGAAGCAGATTAAAGCGTATACTCAATAAGGGTTCCCGATGAATAAGCAAAGGAAGCCTTAACTTATAGAATTAAATTTTAGAGTTTATTCGCTTAGTATGTAAAGATATGTTCTGAAAGATTTAATTTAAATCATTGAGGGATCTTATGTATAGAATATGGCTATTAAGTTTATGCTTTGTCTTCGGTGTTGCAAATGCACAAACGCCGCAACCACTGAGTTATGACGCATTATTAAGCAACTATAATTACGATTTTGACGTTAACTATTTTAACCTTGACTCACAAGGGCTGTCGTTAAAAATGGCGTATATTTACTTACCAGCAAAGGCTGGTAAACCCGTTGTGACTTTAATGCACGGTAAAAACTTTAACGCTCATTACTGGACTGAAACTGCACTATTGCTACAAAAACTCGGTTATGGCGTGCTGATACCTGACCAAATTGGTTTTGGAAAATCATCTAAACCACGAGATTATCAATTCTCTTTTGCAGCCTTAGCTAGTCACACCCATGCTTTAATGAGCCAACTTAATATAAATAAATCAATTGTATTGGGTCATTCTATGGGCGGTATGCTGGCAAGTCGCTTTGCGCTTATGTATCCACAAACAACCCAACAATTAATTTTACTCAACCCTATTGGCCTTGAAAATTACCTGCAATATGTTGATTATAAAGACACTAACTTTTTTTATAAAAATGAGTTAACTAAAACACCTGCCGGGGTAAAAGCATACCAGCAAAAAAATTACTATGACGGAAAATGGAATAACCAATTTGCTGCTCTGACGAATTTTATCACCGGACAAATTCAAGGCCCAGATAAAGAGCTAGTAGCGTGGGTTAACGCAAAAACATACGACATGATTTTTACTCAACCCGTTATCACCGAGTTTAAAAACTTCACCATGCCTGTTTCACTAATTATAGGTACAAGAGACAGAACAGGACCTGGCCGTAACTGGAAGAAACAAGGGGTAGATTATGAACTTGGCCGCTACGATCAATTAGGTAAATCAGCCGCGGCATTAATTCCTCACAGCCAACTACTTGAACTGACTGATTTAGGTCATTTACCCCATATTGAAGATTTTAAGCGCTTTAAAGCTGTATTGTTAAAAGCCTTAGAAGCAGGCTCAAAGCCACTAGAGTAATATTTAGGCAGATCAGCGGTTAAAGTTATTAACAGCTGATTTGATTACTCAACGCTGACCTTTGAAAACCAATTAATAAACATAAATGCCTACTATTAGATACCTTTTAGCGATAACAGAAAAATATTGTTAATTAGCATGTGGATTCACTTTTAATATTTTGATGGCACTAAAAAATAACAACTCACTGATATAATTAGACTAAAACCCTATCTCCATTAATATATTACTATTCTGAAGTTATTTAAAAATTAAATAACTTTTCAGTTTAAAACTAAAAAAGCAGGTAATGTAAACTTAAAGTTAAAAAACAAGCAGTCTGTTGTTGACCAAATTACAACCTTAGCTTACTCTATGTAAGCGCTTACAACACACACATTGATAAATGTAAGCGCTTACAACTTCGTTCGTAGACACAATAACAACCACAACGAAGTACTTTTAAATTTTTGTCGATACTGGGGTTCAACTAATGAACATGACAACAACCAAAGTAAGCCGCCTTGTTGCGGCAATATCCATGACCATGCTATTTGGCTGTGGTGGAAGTGCTGAGACAAAATCTGACTTCACAAAAGTCGATCCACAAAAGCCGGTTTCTGATTGGCAAATGGTTTGGAGTGACGAATTTGATGGCGCAAGTATTGATTCTAACAAATGGAATTTTGAATTAAGTTGTGCCGGTGGTGGTAACAACGAAAAACAATGTTACACCGATAACGAGCAAAATGCGTTTATCAAAGATGGCATATTAAATTTAGTTGCTTTACCGGCCGACGAAGGTGCCGAAAAGCCTTATACATCGGCACGTTTGAACACCCGCTACAACGCAGATTTTACTTATGGCCGTTTTGAAATGCGTGCAAAGTTGCCTTCAGGGCAAGGTAGCTGGCCTGCTTTTTGGATGATGCCAACTAATGAAGTATATGGTACATGGCCGCGCTCTGGCGAAATTGATATTTTAGAAGCTGTAAATTTAAAAACAGTTGCTGAAGATGGCACCGTTGAAGCTAATATTCATGGCACACTTCACTATGGTCGTGAATGGCCTAACAACTCGAACTCTGGTAAAGCGTACACATTTGCAGAGGGGATGAACCCTGCTGACGATTTTCATACTTACGCTATTGAATGGCAAGAGGGCGAAATTCGTTGGTACGTAGATGACTACTTATATGCCACACAACGTCGTTCTGAAGTTCGTTATAACTCAAAAGACGAAGCTGTTGGCCTAAAACATAGAGGTTGGTTTGCTGAATACTTTGAACAAGGTAATGGCGAGCTTACAACACATTGGGATAATGCCCCCTTTGATAAAGACTTTTACCTTATTTTAAATAATGCCGTTGGCGGTGATTGGCCGGAAAACGTAAATAACTTAGGCGTTGACGCTGCAGCATTTGCAGAGGGTCAAAGCTTTGAGATTGATTACGTACGCGTTTATCAATGTGCAGCTAATACTGACACAGGTAAAGGCTGTGAGACAGTGCGCCCAGGTTACGACAACTTAGAAGATGCACTTGTTGAAGGTAAAGCGCCTGTACCTACTCCACCAAGTGATGGTGTTGCAAAAAACCTTGATATTTTTAATGGTAGCTTAGACGCAAACTGGATCGCTTGGGATTGTTGTGGCGGAACCACACCAGAAACCATTACCGACGCTGACAAAGGCGACGTGGTTAAATTTAATATCAACGATAATAACGGTACAGTATTAGGTTTTTCAACCCGTGGCGGTCACTTCCCTGATGGCTTTGCAGGGTCATCGTCTCCATTTGATGCTTCTTTACTGCTTGATTTAAATGGTCGTGTATCATTTGATATGAAAGTAGTGACTCCTCCAACATCTTCAACTACTTGGTTATTAAAGGCTGAAGCCGGTGATGGCGGTCCTAATACCGGCGATGTCCCACTTAGCGATAGTAATGAAGGCGTAACACCGGTTACAGGCCAATGGCAAACCTATACATTCCCACTTTCTTTACTACAAGAAAGAGGCCTCGATATAAGTGCCATTGATGTATTAATGGTATTTCCTACATGGCAAACAGGTGGCGGTGCCGAGTACTTAATTACCAATGTAGCTATTGAAGGTGACTTACCAAAAGTCGATCTTTTCAGTGATGAACAAAACCTAGATTGGCCAATGTGGGATTGTTGTGGTGGTTCAAAACCGGTTGAAGTAATGGATGATGAAGAACACGGTTTAACGGCTGAGTTTACTATTGGCGCAACAGCAACAGTAATGGGCTTTAATAGCCGCACAGCTGCAGGCGGAAGCGGTGAAGCATTCGATGCTACTTCGATATTAGAAAACGGTGTAATAGCGTTTGAGTTAAAGGTGATCTCAAAACCAAATAATCTTGATTCAGTTTGGAGTTTCAAAGTTGAGTCTGATAACGGTAGCTCTGCTGTCGAAATTCCATTAACTGACAGCGTCGAAGGTGTAGAACCTACTATTGGTGAATGGCAAACATATACCTTTACCCTTGCTGATTTAGCGGGTGCAGGTTTAGATGTTAGTGCATTAGATGTGGTGATGATTTATCCAACTTGGGACACAGGTGAAGGCGCTGTTTATCGTGTAGATAACGCATTCATTGGCATTCCATAACTAAGAATCACTTTATGGTAGGTGCGTATAAGCACCTACTTACCGTAAAAAATTTAGTAAAAAGCAGAGCAATTATGAACACAAATAAGTTTAAAAAAAGCCAAATAGCGGCTTCTGTGTCACTTATCATCGCTGCAAGCACATTTAACTTCGCTAACGCTGCGCAAGAAAGTACTGCCGAACCTGAAATCGAAGTAATACAAATTAAAGGTATACGTGGTTCACTGATCCGCTCTATGGACATGAAACGCGATGCATCTGGATTAGTCGATGCAATTTCTGCCGAAGAAATGGGTAAATTCCCAGATACCAACTTAGCTGAATCACTACAACGCATTACGGGTGTATCGGTGAGCCGTGCAAACGGCGAAGGTAGCCAAATTACAGTCCGTGGTTTTGGCCCTTCATTTAATTTGGTAACACTTAACGGTCGCCAAATGCCTGGAACGGGTAACTCTCGTTCGTATAATCTTGAAAACATCGCCTCAGAAGGTGTAAGTGCCTTAGAAGTATTTAAAACTGCCCGTGCTGATGTGCCTAGCGGTGGTTTAGGTGCGACAGTTAATATTTCAACATCGCGCCCTCTGCAAAGACCTGGGCAGCACTTTTCAGCAACAGCAAAAGCAATTCATGACTCATCAAATGAAGTTGGTATCGATGTAACACCTGAAATATCAGCTATTTACAGCAATACCTTTAATGATGAAATGTTTGGTATTGGCTTTTCATTCTCGCATCAACAGCGCGACTTTCAAAAACAAAGCGCTAATATTCAAGGTTGGCAAGCTAATGTAGATTTACCGACTCTTTCAGAAGATAAATTTATTGATGCTCGCCCAGTTGATGCAGACGGTAATCGCGTAGGTAATCACTTTTTTGCAAAAGACATGAACTACGCTATTGAAGATTTACAACGTGAGCGTACCAATGGGCAAGTAACACTGCAATTTGCACCCACTGATAATTTTGTGGCCACCCTTGATTACACAGCAAGTGAGGCTACAACAGGGTCAAAAACTCTCGGCTGGGGTATTTGGAACGACTTTGGCAGTAATATTAACGGTTACGAGCTAGATGAAAATGGCACCGCTATTTATGCCGATATTAGCGGTAACGATGCGTCATTTACCTCGAGTAAAAACACCACTGAAGTAAAAGCTCGCTCTATCGGTTTAAATTTAGATTGGCAAATTAATGATACATGGCAAATTGAGCTTGACTACCATGATTCTAAAAACGAAACCGACAATGGCGCAGACAAAGGTCTAGGTAGTGATGGGCAAGTTATTTTAGGTTCTGATCAGCTTGTTAATAAAATTTATGATTACCGCACTGGCGAAGTTCCGCATACGCAAGTTAATTGGAAAAACGGCACGAATGTATTAAGCCCAGGTGAGATTGATTCAAACTTTAGTCAGTTTATTCATTCACCGGGGGAATCAAATATTGAACAACTTCAACTACATGCAAGTTGGATAAATGAAAGTTTTGACATTGGTTTAATTGAAGTTAAGTTTGGTGGTTCGCGCACAGAGCAAAACACCGGTGGTTATGAGGCATGGAGTGGCTTAGTTGGTGGCCCTGGTTTTAATCCTTCTTACACTGAAATTTTCCCAGATGGTATGTTTACACTTCATGATACCTCAGGATTATTAGATCAATTTGCCGGTGGCGGTAGCAATTTACAACCAAACTATTACTACAGCTATGATTTTGACGAAGCCGTAGCAAGACAAATGGCATACTTAACCGCTGATGTAACAGGCGGCGATGCTTATGCACCTAATGCCTATCTTGATGGCATTGACAGTCAAAGCTCGGTTGAGGAAATTACCAACAGTATTTATGTTCAATCACGTTGGGAGTTTGACGTTAGTAATTACTACGTTAAAGTAAACGCAGGTCTTCGCTACGAAGAAACCGATGTAACCAGCTCTGTTCGTCAGCGTGTTGAACAACAAGTTAATTGGATCAGCGCTTCAGAGTGGATCACTCAATATTCAGCAGGTGGCGATGATAACTTCTTAGTGCAAGAAGGCAGTTATGATATTTTACTGCCATCAATTGACTTAAGTGTTGACCTAACTGATGACGTGGTTGCTCGCGTATCATGGGGCAAAACAATGTCGCGTGCACCTTTAGGCGATTTAGCTGGCGGTCGTTCACTAACAGGCAGTCCAAAACCGGGATCACGCGTAGGTAGTCAAGGTAACACGGGGCTATTACCGTTTGAATCAACAAATCTTGATTTATCTTTGGAGTATTACTACGCAGAAGGCAGTTATGCATCTGTAGGTTACTTTAAAAAGGACGTTGATAACTTTATTCAAACCACCATTACCCCAACCACCATTGAAGGCTTATATGATATTTTAAATGGCCCGCGCTATCTACAAGCTGTGAGTGATATTGAGGCACGTGGTGAGCAAGCAACAACCGATGCCATTTTTGCACAAATGCTTGCTAATGGTGATGGTAATGCCAATGGTCAAATTGAACCAAATAGTAACGATCCACTTATTACTTGGAACATTAGCCAACCACAAAATACCGATAGCAAATCAGTCGATGGTTTTGAAGTGGCAGTACAACACTTAATTGGCGAAACAGGCTTTGGTGTCGGTGTTAATGCTACATTTGTCGACGGCGATGTTGAATTTGATACAGACAGCTTAGACCAACAAGCTCCGTTAACGGGCTTAAGTGATTCAGCTAACTTCCAAGCGTTTTACGAAAAAGATGGCTTATCAGTAAAACTGACTTACGCATGGCGCGATTCATACCTTATTGGTGTAGGCCAAGCACAAGGTTCTGCTGATGCACCACCACAATATGCGAAAACATATGGCCAGTGGGATATGAGCGTAAATTATGACGTTAACGAGAATGTGACGGTATTCTTTGAAGGTATAAATCTCAATAATGAAACCGAGCAAGGCTATGGCCGTTACGAAGAGCAGTTCTTATTTGCTCGCCAGTATGGTCCACGCTACGCAGTTGGTGCACGCTATACCTTTTAATAAACCTAAGTAATTAAACAGTCCAGCCGCTCACTGAGCGGCTTTTTTTATAGCTGTTTAATTTTTTCTAATAGCTTATCGGTTGTCCAATCAATAGCGTTATAGGCAATATCGGGCTTATAGTAATCGCCCTTTGCTCTTGCTCTATCAACATACACTTTATTAGGGATAATAACTTTACCTAACCCTGAGGGTAACTCGGCTAATCGAACATCCATATACAATGAATCAGCACTGCTTGGCGCGCCAAATAACTGAGTGTTTGAAAACTGTTTAAATACATCAATGGCGCCAAGACAGGCACTTGCACACTGTGGTGGCACAATAACAAAAACCTGTGTTTTAAAGTCACTCACTAGCGATGTATTTTCGCTTTGATTTGATTTGCTTTGCTTTGCTTCTATATAAAATGGCTTATTGTTTTCAAGTGACTTTGCCATACCTGCAGCTATTTCTTTAATCTCTTTATGGACTTCAGGTTGATCTTTCACCACTTCAATTAATGATTTAACATGGTTAGTATTATCTTTTGACGCTCTCCACCAAACTCGGCTATTTTTTGAGTAGTTATCCATTTTTTGTTCAACAACTTGCTCACCCCACAACGCTTTTGCAAGCTTTAAGCTCCAATACGACGAGCCACCTTGGTTGTGACGAAGATCTAAAACCACCGTTTTTGCACTGAGTAACTTAGAACGTTGATCAGTCACTTTTTTATACAGGTTATTGTAATCATGAGTTTGCTTATCGTTATTTGCAAAACTGGGCATAGCAATCCACGCTATGTTTTGCGTAGGCCAAGTTAAATCGGTTGTAAGCTCATCCCCATTATAGGCATGTGTTAAATGCTTACTTACACTCTTTGGCCGAACAGACCAATCAAGGGTTTTACTGTAAGCTTGCCCATTGGCTTTTATTACTCTGCTATTGAGCGGCGCAGCTTTCGCTGAAGATAACTGTTATTTAACAGCTATTGTAAACAATGTATCAACCCCTTTATTACAAGGTGTTGCATCGACATAAGACTAGTAAAAGGGGTTAACCAATTTGAATTAGTATGTACACTAAGTCAAAGTGGTGTATTCACTTTTACTCGCCCTGCACTTAAGAGCTTTTCGTGGCAACAAGATGGCGCATTAAAAGCTCCCTTAAAAACAAATCATGCAGTGCAAAATTATTAGCTAATGCTAGGTGAGTTTGATAAGTATGAGCTAGCAAACATGGCTAACTCAGCTATATTAATCTTTTTTAAATAACACCTGTGGATAAACCATTGTTTTCATTTCTAATACATTACCGTTTGGATCTTCAATAAAAAACGTTTCTTGTTCAAATTCATTGCCAACAAAACGACGGTATGGCTTATCTAAATATTCAAGACCTGCATCTGCAATACGCTTTTTTAATGCTTGAAATTGATCTTCTGATAAGTGAATGCCAAAGTGAGGAACTGCCACCGCGCCCATATCAACATCATGACGAACAGTTGGTAAGCGCTCAACACTTTGATGAAGCGTTAACTCGTTACCCCAAAAATCAATGTCTACCCATCGCCCTGCTTCACTATTGCCCGTTTTACAGCCAAGTACGTCACAATAAAATGTTTTCGCTTTTTCGAGATCACCGGCAGGAATTGCTAGGTGCAAACAGTTGGACATAAATTACCTTTATTAATAACTTTTAACATATGAAATATGCTGCATTATACATAAACTGCAATTTATATAACATTAACAGCATTACTTTTAGTAATTAATTGCATACCACCAAATCTAAAACTAATACTTTATGATGTGTGTGCTATGCCTAAATCCATCTCCTTGAAGTTCATCGCTTTTGTAAACGCGTACAACATTGGCATTATCTATTGTTGTGTCTGCGGCTTTAACTGGCCTCATTGGTTCATTCCATATCCTGCAGATTATAAAAAACATTCTTATGCATCTATTTATACACGTAGTTTTGCCAGTATGTGTTTCACCGTTTTAATTAGCAACTACTGGAAAATTGCTATTATTTCTGCAACTGGCGCTGCGCTCACAACTGCTAAATAAAAGTATTCTAATAAAGAGTAATCCGTTCGCTCTTTGTCGTTTAATAACTAATATAAATATAAATATAAAACTATTAATGACCCTAAAACGCCTACGCTATAATAATTTCATATCTAGCCTTGTTATTTTTTACGTATATCTGTTAATATCCTCCGCGAACTTTATTTGCCCTAAATAAAGAATAATCATATACGGATTTATGAACATGAAAAAACTAATCGCAGTAGCAGCTCTATCTTTACTTCCTTTCTCAAATGCAATGGCTGACCAAGATATTGGTTGTGGTCTTGGTTCAATGTTATTTGCTGGTCAGCAAGGTAAAGGCGTGAAAATTTTAGGCGCTACAACTAACGGTACATCAGGTAACCAAACTTTTGGTATCACTTTTGGTACTCTAGGTTGTGATGGTACTGGTACAGTAACCTCTTCAGAAAAAATTGCTTTATTCATCGACGGTAACATGGAGCAACTTGCTCGTGATATGTCAAAAGGTGAAGGCGAAACTTTAGCTACTCTAGCTGAAGCTTGGGGCGTTGCAGATCAAGATAAAGCAGCGTTTAATGCGCTAGCTCAAGCACAGTATTCTTCAGTATTCACTTCTGAAAATGTGACTTCACAAACAGTTTTAGAAAACCTAAACACTGTAATTGCAAGTGATGCAAAACTTGCTTCTTATACTCTTTCTTAATCAGCTAAATTAGCCGGTTTTTATACGTATAAATAAAGCCGCTGGGGTTTATCTCTAGCGGCTTTTATTAGTGATTATGAAAAAAATATTATTTGTTTTACTAATTGCACTGTTCAGTGCTTACTCAAACGCTAAAAGTATTGAAATTAATACATTAGCAACAGATCCATACTGGCTTAAACTGGGTCACTATCGTCCGACGACGCTAGGTGGTTGGAAAAGTGAAGTAGACAGTGTTAAGTTTTTTTTATCCCCTAAAGGAAAGGTAAGCCCAAGGGATGAGCTCAACACCACAATTAACGCATTTAATGGCGATAATAGCCTCCCTCAACAAACACAACAAACTCGGTGCCAATTTCCTGCACGTTACACGTGGCTTAAAACAAAAATAAAAAATAACTGGCCAGAACTTAATTGCCCAGATCTACAAACTTGGCAAAAAATTATAAACCCTAAGGGCGTTACTTTAGTCTTTCCAACTGCATTTATGAATAGTCCATCATCAATGTTTGGCCATACCTTGTTACGTATTGATGCAAAGGATCAAACTCGGCATAAAGAATTACTCGCATTTGCCGTTAATTTTGCAGCAGAGCCAGATGGTTCTGATAATGCTGCAATGTATGCATTAAAAGGCTTAATTGGTAGCTATCCGGGCAAATTTTCACTGATGCCGTATTATAAAAAAGTACGCGAGTATAATGATTTAGAATCTCGTGATATTTGGGAATACAAACTTAATTTATCCGAGGAGCAAGTTAAGCTTATTTTATTACATCTATGGGAGCTACAATTAGCCACTTTTGATTACTTTTTTATAGATGAAAACTGCTCTTATCAGCTGCTCGCATTATTACAACTGGCAAAAAACGATCTCAATTTAACATCCTCATTTGACTTACAAGCCATTCCATCTGATACCGTTGCGGTACTTAGAAATAATAACTTGTTACAAACACCTAATTATCGTCCTGCGTTTGGTACTAAACTGTATCATTATTCTACTCAAATGACTGACGAGCAACTTAATGACGCAAGAGCGCTTATGCAAGGTGGATCACTCAATACCCGAAACTACTCCGAATCACAATTGGTCGCTATATTAGAAATGGCCTATGAGTGGTTAAATTTTGAGTTTTACGATAAAAATTTAAACCGTGAAGAAATTGCCCCACGACTTGCTAAGTTACTCCTCATGCGTAGCAAATATAAAATAGCTTCGCCATTTACCAAACCAAATCGACCTGCAGCCTCTCCAGAGCAAGGTCATGGTTCTTCTAAAATAACGCTAGCAAGAACCCATTATAATCAACAAAGTGATTTAACAAGTTTTGCATATCGCCTCGCATACCATGACTTACTAGACACCTCTGCTGGGTTTATTCCTGGTGCTCAAATTAGCTTTTTTGATATTGAAGGCGCTATAAAAGATAACGGTAACACTCAGCTAGAACATTTTTATCTATTAGATGCAATGTCACTTGCACCCGATAACCGGATTTTTGATAGCTGGTCATGGAACCTTAAAATGGGCTTTGATCGACAGCCAAATAATGACTTTCAACAAGGCCGCTGGTTTACTAAAGGTGGCTATGGAAAATCAATCGGCAACCCAAACACCCTTCATGGCTATTTATTAGCACAAGTTGAGTTTAACAATGGCGATATAACGGATAAGTTAAAAACGGGGTTTGGCACAGAAGCTGGTGTTATTTGGCAAATCAATAATAGTCATAAGCTTGCCCTTACAACAAATATAATGTGGCTTGTCGATGCAGACGTAGATAATCACGCTGATCTAACATTAAAATGGAATTACGCTTTGTCACGAAATTTATCTATACGCACAGAGCTAAAAAACCAGCGATGGTATACAAGCAGTACGTCGGCTAAACTAGCCATTCAATATTACTTTTAATCACTGGGTTTTACGGAGCTTGTTGGGTAACCAAACAGCACGTTTAACTTGGCTTTTAACCCTTTAGCTTGGTAGGTACTTTTAAATAAATACTGCCACTGATGAAAGGTGATTTTGATTGGGTTATTACTGTTTAGTTGGCCAATAATGCCGTATTTACAGGGCTTGTTTTCATCCTCTTCTACATAAGTGCCAAATAATTTATCCCAAATAATTAAAACGCCAGCGAAGTTTTTATCTAAGTAGCCATTATTTATAGCGTGGTGCACCCGATGATGCGATGGGGTATTAAATAATGCTTCAAACCAACCGAGCTTTTTTACCACTTGCGTGTGTACAAAAAATTGATAAGCCAAATTAAGTGCCACCACCGCAAAAACAATTACAGGCTCAAAGCCTATTAATATCATCGGCAACCAAAATAGCCACATTCCCGCCAGCGGATACATTAAACTTTGCCTAAATGCCGTGGTAAAGTTCATTTTAGTAGAACTATGATGCACTACATGAGCGGCCCATAACCAATGAATATGGTGTGATGCACGATGAAACCAATAGTATAAAAAGTCTTGCAGTAAAAAAGCGCCTAATACAGTAAATAGCGTCAATTCAATATCAAATAGCCGAAACTGATACAACCAATAAAAAAACGGCATTAATAATAATAACGCAATGGCATCAGCTCCTTGATGTAATAAAGCAAGTAACGCGTTGGCTAAGCTGTCTTTTATATCGTAGTAACGTCTAAATTTTATAAACTCAACCCCTACAAACAGCAAAAAAATAGGGCTCAGTGCCAATAAAATAATTTCAATGCTCATGGCGTTTGCTCCTTAAAATAGCGGGCTATTTTTTTAAGTGCTTGGCTAACATCTTTTTTTATAAAAAAAGCCAGTATAAAATTGGGTAACCACAAAGGCGCAATGCAACGAATATGGTAGCTGATCTCGGTGAGTGATGGCTGAGCATTATTGGCTTTTAAGTAAATATCACCACGGTGCTGTGCAACGGGTTTATCCCCTAAAATACGGTAACTAATGTGGCTATTATCGGCCGTTATTATTTGCTCTTTAAATGTTGTACCTTGCATTTTTATTTGTCTAATAGTGCCTTTTCCGCCACTTATTTCACCCGAGTCTTGCGGTGTTAACACTTTAAACTGCGCATTAAAAAAGCGCCCCAAATCAGCATGCGCTAATAATAAGGTGCGTAATTGTTCAGGCGTTGCTGCCACACTATGTTTAACGTTTACCTCAATCATTGTGTGCCCCATATTATTTTTATAGATCTCTAGCATATAAAAATATTGCATGGCAAACTTGCGATTAGATGACTATTTTTTAGCTTTAGGCGACAAATGAAAACCTTAGCCGATCATTACTTTTCTAGCTGTTTGGATTATCTTCAAAGCAAAGGATTAGATAGCCAAGAGATACTAACTGCCATTGAGTTTGACGAGTATACAAATAAGCAAACACAACAATTAGCACCACGTATTAGCTTAAAAAGCTATAATGCGCTGCTTAGTTATGCACAGCAAATGCTAAACGACTCCTTATTTGGGTTTGAGTTAGGAAAACAAATACGTACCGCTGATTTTGGTGTACTTGGGTATTTAATTGAATCGAGTACTAATCTAGCCAGTGCCATTACTGCATTACTGAGCTACGACAGTTTAGTGGCCAACATAGGGCGTGCTGAGTTTGAACAGCAACAAACACTTTGCAAGGTAACTTGGTTAGCCGACCCACAGTGCAGCCCACAGGCCGTATTACGAAATATGACCGCGTGGGTAAGTGTTATACGCCAACTACTTAATCCTCAGCTTTCGCCTAGTTGCGTTTATTTTACAGCACGTTTTTCAGACAGTGAGCTACAACAATTAGCGCGATGGTTTAATTGCCCAGTAAAAGCTGGCGCTAACTTTAATCAAGTAGAGTTTCCAAGTAGTTACTTAACCCTGCCTTTTAAAACCGATAACTCCCAGATTAACGCTGTGCTTAAGCAAATGTCAGAGCAACGGCTATCCCAGTTTAAAAGTCAGCAATTATTAACAGAAAAAATTAATCATATTTTAATGGCTAAACATGATTTACAAGAGTGTACGTTAATTCGCACCGCAAGCGTGTTAAATATGACCCAAAGAACATTACAACGTCGTTTAAAAAAAGAGCATAAAACCTTTGCAGCCCTACTCGAAGCAGAACGAAAACGACGTTTACCACTTTATATTAATCAATACCCTTTAAGCACAATTGCATTTATGTTGGGTTTTAACGATCAGAGCTCATTCAATCGTGCTTTTAAACGCTGGTATAACATCAACCCACGCGACTATATAAAAAAGCACTCACTGACTTAGTAAATCAGCATCATTTAAAAAATGGCGTAACGATAAAAACAAAGGTGTTGGCAAATCATTCACATCGCACCAACGCCACTGTAAACATTTGTTAGGCTCTTTATTTACAGGCTCGCCACCTTCATACTTTGCCTGCAAATATAAAGTAATATAATGCTTGTTCTCGGCGCTAAAAATATCGTTGGTAAAATCGAGTTTACGAATATTAGTAACATTAAGCCCTGTCTCTTCAGCGACTTCACGCACTGCACATTGCTCAACCGTTTCACCAAATTCTAAATGCCCCCCAGGGGTTGCCC
>NZ_JACJFH010000068.1:0-27366 GCF_014164495.1 Pseudoalteromonas sp. SG41-5
TTCTCGCATTAGGCTCTTTACGTGATAAAGCTAAAAGTTGCTTGGATTTTTCTAAGTTCAATTTAGTAAAAGTAGATAAGTATCAGTGTGCTAATTAGATCACATAATTTGGCAGATTGGTATAAATTTCATCTGAACTAATACAGCCAATACAAGTTAAGCGACTACGATACAATTACGACCTTGTGCTTTTGCTTCATAGAGTGCTTTATCTGCGCGATTAAAAATAACTGAACTCGAGTCATCTGCCTGGTAACATGTTACCCCAAAGCTTGCGGTCACTTTAGGTAAGCTCACTTCATCTAATTCGCTAATATACATTCGTAATCGCTCTGCAAGTTGATGGGCTTGTTGCTTATCTTGTGTGGGGGAAATAATTGCAAACTCTTCGCCACCGATACGAAACAGCATATCCATGGTGCGTATTTGTGGCTGTAATTGTGTCGCAAGATGTTTTAATAACTTATCACCTATTTGATGGCCATATTGGTCGTTAACTTGTTTAAAGTGATCAATATCCAATATTATTAAAGCAAATAGATATTCGCTTCGTGCTGCCATATTGATCTGGTTTTCTATTTGTTCTTCCCACTTGTGTCGGTTAAATACACCGGTTAAGCGATCTTGGGTTGCTAATATTATTAATTGTTTTTCAATTTCCTCACGGCTAGTCATTTCCTGATTCAAACGTGATATAACAATTTTTATATCGTGTTCTAATGCTGCAAGCTCATCTTTAGTTTTGATCTTTTTTTGAAGTTCCAAGGGTAACTCATGGTGTTCAACAGAAGAGTTTAACGTTTCGATATTAGATTGGATGCGTTGAATACGACGTAAAATAATTTGAATAATAAAGGTCGTTAACAGCAAGCCTAGGATGATGGCGCATATACCGAGTAAGCTGCTGACAAATAGAAAGTCTTTTTCGTGCTGATCTGTGTAATACGCATCATCAGAGGTTAATTTATTTAATTGCGCTATTATTTGCTTTTCTGCACTTTCTAGCTCAGTTGCCATTGTTTCGACTTGCAACCGCGCTTGCTCAGTAAGTTGATTTTGTTGGTAAACATTTTCTAAATAGTTTTCGAACTCGTCACTTTTTTGCGTATAGTTTTCAATTGTGGTGGCCACTTTTTGATGTGCTTCAGGCTGTAATATGACTTCTTTTAATGCTAATGAGTGATTAATCATTGCTACCGCTTTATCGAGCAATTGTTTTATTTTTTGTTTTTCAAAAGCAAATTGTTGATGTGGGTTGAGCGGCTTATCATCAATTTTGTTTTTTAGTTGAAATTGCTCAAATTGCAGGTGTTGTTCAAGCTCTATGAATTCCACTTGTTGCATTAACTGACTTAACGGAATATCCAGAAAAGCCACTACGCGCATTTCACGTTCTATTTGATTTACTTTATAGGCCGAAAAAACAATAACACAAAACAAAAACGTTAATAAAAAAACAAATAATCCACCAATTTTTTGCTTTATTGACGCATTGTACCAGTTGAATACCGACATAAAGTTCTTCACTGCTTAATAGTCCCTCAAGTATAGTTTAAAAAGCGCGTAATCTAGCTTATTCAGTATGGCCACAGCAAGCATTAATTATTCTGATCTGCTGATAATAGATCTATCTCTGGCTGGAGAGTAAAACGAATATTGATTTTTAATCAACATGTTATTAAATATTTAAACCAAAGCTCAAGCTAACTATATATTTGGTAAAGGGTTATGGAGCTCTACAAGTCATTTTGGCTGGCACTGTAACTGTGCGGTAATTAATCTTCACCAGACAGTTACATATAAAAATGACATTAAACAGTAAATTTAACGATCAATTGATTTAATTGCGTTGCTAAACGGGCGATATCCTCACTCGAACTCTTAGTTTGACTTGCTGCAACTGAGTTTTCTTGAGAAATAGTTTTCACATTGACAACATTTTGATTAATGCTTTCGGCGACAGAGTTTTGTTGCTCTGCGGCGCTGGCTATTTGTATATTCATGTCGTTTATGATTGAAATACTATTTGTAATTGACTCAAGTGCTGCACTGGCTTTTTCAGATTGAGTAACACATACTAAGGCATTTTCTTTACCTATACCCATTGTTGCCACTGTGCTATTTGTGCCAGTTTGTAGTTGTTTGATTATATTATGTATTTCACCCGTTGAATTTTGCGTTCTAGATGCTAGTGAACGAACTTCATCGGCAACAACTGCAAAGCCTCTACCTTGCTCACCAGCTCTGGCAGCTTCAATAGCAGCATTTAAGGCTAATAAGTTAGTTTGCTCGGCAATCGCTTTGATCACATCTAATATCGTGCTAATGCTCTCAACAGATTGTTGCACACCGCTTAACTCGGACGATGAATCATTAATATTACTTGAAAGTTTATTTATTGAGGAAATAGTTTCTTTGACAACTTGGTAACCCAATACGGCTTCGTTACTTGCAGTATTTGCTGCATCGGCTGCTTGAGCTGCGTTATTAGCTACATCACGCACAGTTATGGTCATCTCATTCATAGCGGTTGCAACCATATCTGTTTCAGATTCTTGATTACGGATCCCTTGTAAAGTTTGATCTGTTACCGCTGCAAGCTCTTGTGAAGCAGATTCAAGCTCTTTACTTGCATTTGTAATCGTAGAGATCATTGTTTTTAAATTATTTGCTGTATTGCTAATAGCATTAAGTAACAGGCCTGTTTCGTCGTTTGCAGTGTTTTGTATATTTATATTAAGTTGACCTTTTGCTAGCTGATTTGCAGCTGCTACTGCTTCATGAATTGGCTTGGTAATAATACGGGATAACATCATTGCAGCCGCAATACCGATAACGATAGCAAGCATCGATATTGATAATAAAAAATAGAAGCTATAACTAATCGCCTCTTTTAATTCAGTGCCAAGAGCGGTTTGCTTACTCAGCATTTCCAACTTAATGTCTTCAATTAGATTCGCGACTTTTGGGCCAATCATATCTAAGGTATTTTGTGAAATATCGTTCTGCTTAATTAACTGCTCATTAAGTTCTTTAAGGTGATTAATATATGAGTTATAGCTTTGCATCGCTTTTTTAAGAGATGCTCTTCTTTGCGGATTTTGTAGATTGCTATCGAGCGTGTCTAACTCGCCTTTTAGATCGTTGACTAAAAAGTTCATTGCAGCTTGGTAGTCTTTGTTGTTAACCGACCCAATAAACTTAAGTACAAAAATACGGCCAGTTAGCATTGAACTTAGTGCACTTGCGCCCTGATACGAAGAGGTCAGGCTGTTATCAGTAAACGCCGTGTCGGTAATTGAATCTAATTCACGGCGCACATCTTCACCGTATTGACTGAGGGCAGGTATACGTTTTTTTTGTATATCATCCATTAATACTACAACGCTCTCAAACGCCTGATTATATTCTTTTATCAACTGTAATATTTGGTCAATTACAGCATTCATTTTGGGGTCGCTGATATCGTTTTTACTATCTGTAGTAAATTGCATTGTGGCATTAAAGCGCTCTTTAAAGCTTTTTACTGACTCGGAATCCTTATTGCGCAGAAATTTAGAGGCTGACATTCGCATCATCAGCATATTGGCCTGAATTCTACCTGCTAGAGTAGTGACTTGCGTTATTTTTTGGTATTCACCTGTTTCTGAACTGGCTTTTTGTAATGCTGCCATGCTGATGCCAACGACGACTAACAACAAACAAAGTACAGTTGCAAAGCCAACACCTATTTTTTTCCCTAAGTTTAAATTTTTGAACATTGATAATCACACCTTCTAGTTGGGGTTAAGCATATTATATTCTTAACAGTGAAGACTGGGACGCTGTTAAGAACACAATATGAACCATTAATATAATTTGAACTGTGGATAATAAATCTATTTCCAGCAGCTATTTCCAGCGTTCGATTTATCTAATAATCAAATACTTATATCTTAAATTCGTTTTATTATCACTGGAAGTCTATGGATGGAAAGGTGAAATATAAGTTTATAAAATAAGAACAAACTGTTAGTTGAAATGTTAACCAGAGTTCAGGTTGATATAGAAAAACTAATTTCCTTTGTAGATTAGCAGAGGAGCTAAAGTAATCATATAGTATTACATTACATTTATATAGTTTTTAATAACCGTTATGCTTACTCTTAAAGGTGTAGTTGCAAGGTTGTAGTGTTAAAAATGTGAAATTATCAGAAAGTAATCTTCAAGATGTTATTTTTAACAGCTAGAATTCAGTGGTGCGTTCATCAAAAGGTTTAGATTAAGCAGGTAGAGATTCAAGCAGGATAGTTAACTGTTTACTTCACTCATACTGAGTGAAGTAATAATCATAATTACTTCACTCAGTATGAGTGTGAGGGCTATATCAATGGCAACCACGACCAGCAAAACAGCCATGACTAAGTTAATTATTTTAAAGTATTTTGAGTTTGTCATATGTTTACCAATAGCATGGCCAGCTAATGAGTAACTCGCAGGAGCGCCAAACGCTAGTAATGCGAGGATACATGACCAAACGATGACTGCCATGCCTGATATATCCGCTGCTGGAAATTGAATGGTGGTGATGGGTAATGTCGCAGCCAGTGCTTTGGGATTAAGTAGCTGCATCCATAAGCCGTTACTAAATGACAGCGATTTTGTAGTGGTTTTTTGATTGTTAAAATTGACCTGTGTTTTAGCAATTCTAACCGCGATATATAGTATATATAAACAACCTGCAAAGCTTAAAACTGGTAATATTTTCGCTGGGATCAACTCTATACCCACATAGCCTAGTAATATAAATAAGATTAGCATCGCGGTGGCTACACCTGAGAAAAAGCCTAAATGTGCCGTGGTTTTATTATTGATGCCACTTTGTAAACCGAGCAGATTGATGGGTCCAGGGGTGTACATTATACCTATTGCATAAGCGAATATTTCTAACATTTTGATCCCTTATTGTTTAGAGCGAAAGTTGTAATTGGTATTGTTTAGGAGTTAAACCATAAATACGCTTGAAATGGCGATTTAAATGGCTGTTATCGGCAAAGCCCGAATCTAATGCGACCTGAGATGCTCGTGCGCCTGATTCGATATATTTTCGGGCCATATTTATCCGACAGTTCACCACATATTGATAAGGCGTTAGGCCAAACTGCTTATTAAACAGCCTAATGAAATGATATTTCGACATAGTAGCGACACCAGCGATATCATCAATTGAGATGTCATGACCTAAGTTCGCCATAATGTAGTCTTTTGCTTTAAGTAATAAAGTGTCTTTTCTTGAACTGAGCCCCAGCGGCTCTATGGCGCAGCCTGTCTGTTTGATGATTGAATGAGCAATATTAAACAGCGTGTTTTCGGTATCAATGGTTGTGTAATTGTTACCACTGATAAGTTGTTTGAGCGCTAAAATCTGCTGTGCTAATTGTGGGTCTGCCAGCAAAGGTGTAGCGACTCTTGGCGTTGCATGTTTGGTGTAACCCAATGCTTTAAACATTGGTTCAAATTCATTTGGGTGTACATAGAGCATAACGTATTCAAGATGTTCTGTTAAACCTGAGTGACCATCGTGAACGTCTTCTGGGTTAAATACTATTACTCCGCCAGTTGGACTTTTGTGAAAGGCTCTTTGACTAAAAAATCTTGCCGACCTTTTAAGGTAACACCCAGTGAGTACTCTTCATGGGCATGTTTTGAGTAGCTAAAGTCGGTCATCTTCGCATCAAGCAAAGTAAACTGGTTTAATGTTTTATCGTTGATGTACTGAAATTGATTCATTTGCTTCGCACTCTTCGCTAATCACCTATTGCTTGAGTATAAGCAGATTGAAATATAAAAACTTGAACAAAATTGCGCGATTTAGCTATTCAAGCAGCTATAGTATATCTATTAAAAATATGGGCATTCTTGCTGATCAAATAGCTCACTAATTGCGTTAAAGTAAATTCATGGAGGCAAAAGGTAGAGCAATGCAAGAGCAATTGCAGAGAACAACTATACGTCATAATTTTTGCCCTGTTATTGAGTTATTTTCGTGAAGCTATAAGGTCAATAATTTAATGCAATTAATATTAACAGAGCGAGGAAGCTGTTTTATTAGACTAAAGTCTATAAGTTAATTTTCTTCACCTATTAGGTTTATTTTTATCGTTTGTTGAAATTGAGCTAACACTCTAAAGTTCAATTGTCGGCACCAGATACGACACGATTTAGGCAAATAATCAAATAGGAATATAATCATGAAACGTACACTTATCAAAACTATTGCTCTTAGCTCACTATTAACATGTTCAGCTGTTGCTCTGGCTGATCAAAGTGATTACAAATTAATGGTTATTGAGACAGCAACAGCGCCACAGCCAGTTGAACAATCATTTAATAATTGCGCACTAAACGTGAAATCAAAAAATTACGCGCAAGCAGAAACAATTTGTACTAAAGCGATTGCGTTGCTAAAACAAAGCGAAGGCCCAAAAATGAAATTACGTGAATTAACATCGTTTGCATTAAGTAATCGCGGTGTATCACGTATGATGGCTAAAAATGATACCGCTGGTCTTTCAGATTTATATGAAGCTGCACAAATGGCTGATAGCGCGATGGTATCGCATAACCTTACTCGTGCTAAAGAATACCTATCTTTATAAATTAGGCCTTATTACTTGAATTAAAGCCCCATACTGTTAACTCAGCATGGGGTTTTTGCGTTATTAGGCTATGGCTTATCCTGCCACAGGGGTATTGTCAGTGGAGATGCCTTTAAGGCTTTTGATCAGCATATAAATACAGGTGGTGAATAAACAACCGCCTAAATACAACATAATGCCGTTAGCTGAAGCAAATAGGTTGGCAGCAAGCAAAGGCCCAAAGACCGAGCCAAAGCTGTAACTCAGTAACATAATTTCCGTTGCTGAGACTATTTTTTCGATTGGCAATGCGTCACAGGCTAAGGTGATGGCAATGGGGTAGAGTGCAAAACTTGCAGCCCCTAAAATAAAGTAACTGGCCATCAATACGTTGAAGTGTACAGCTTGCATAATACCAACTACACCCATCGCGCCAAATAAACAAAATAATGCCATTAATAAGCTTTTTGCCATTCGTGTTGATAAATAACTCACCAACGGCTGTACTAACATACCGCCTAAAATAATCACCGCCATCAAGGTGCCAGTAAAAGCGGCCTGCTCACTTTGGGCAGCGATATATACTGGCATTAAACCGTATATTGGGCCAAGTACTAATCCTGATACCAAACAGCCTAAAATTGCTGGGCGACTGAGCTTTTTTAACTCAGTTAATTGTAGTTTTTGCGAGTGCTGACTTTGCGGTTGCCCTGATTTAATCAGCAGCGGTGCTAACATCGCTAAAAATAATAGAGCAATAACAAACAAATAGGGGAGTGGGCCACTGGTGCCAAGCGGATCGATAGCTAGTTGGCCAACGGCGCTGCCACCGTACAGGGATGTCATATACAGGCCTAATCGTTTAGCTCGTGCTTTGGCAGTGTCAGTCATTAGTAACCAAGATTCAACCACCACAAATACCCCAGCTACGGCGATACCAGCTACAAAGCGGGCTAAAAGCCACACATTGGCATTAGGTAAAATAAGCTGTGCTGCAACACTGAAAATTAATAACCCCAGAAATGCCAGAAAAGCATGACGGTGGCCTACTCTTGCAACAATACGCTCAATAAAAAAAGCACCAATTAATAAGCCAAGATAAAAGACACTAGCTAACCAAGAGGCAAGTTCATTATCAAGCCCAAAGGCGCTCAATGATAAAGGAATTAGACTCATTAAAAAGCCTGAGGCAATAGCAAAAAAAGACAAACCAATAACAGGTGCAAGTGGGTTATTTGGTTTATGACCGGCAGCGAGCTCAACCATTAAAGAATCCGATTTAAAGGGCATAAATAATTGCGTTGGAGTGTTTTAATAGCTGGCAATTATTTTTGGTTGGTTAATTTTGCGGCGAATTTAATCCGATTTTGAACACAAGTAAAGTTATATTTGAATATTTACTCAACATTTTATTTAGAACACTTAGTTAGGTAAATAAACCGGTTATTTACGTCATTTTGGTATCATTTTTTTAGCGAAATTGTTTAAAATTTGTAGTTGTTTTATCAATCTAAATAATAACTTGGTATGCTGTGTTTTTATTTTTCATCAAGAGGCAGTAGTAAAAATGAACCAGCTAACAATCGCTTTAGTCGGGCTTGGGGATATAGCACAAAAAGCATATTTACCTATTGCCACGCAACATGCACAGATCGATCCTATTTTTTGTACACGAAACCTGACAACATTAACGCAGTTAGCGAAGCAGTATCGGGTTCAAAAGTGCTTTACAGATTACCAAGCGGTACTGGCGTGTAAGCCCGATGGGGTGATGATCCACACTAATACTGAGTCTCATTTTACGTTTGCGAAGCAGGCACTTGAACAAAAAATCGCTACGTTTGTGGATAAGCCATTAGCGTATAGTTTTAGTGAGGTAAGTGAACTTATTGCGTTAGCAACTAAACATAACACGCCATTATTTTTAGGTTTTAATCGTCGCTTTTTACCAATTATGGCCGATATTGCAAAGCCACAAATACGCCATCTTAAATGGCAAAAAAACCGCTTAAATTTACCAGCACAGCCGCGCACTTTTATTTTTGATGACTTCATCCATGTGGTTGATAGTTTATGCCATTTTGCAAATGTAGAGCGTTTTGATCAACTTAACCAGTTACAGGTGTTTTCACAGCTAGATCCACAAGGCTTATTGGCAGCAATACATGTTAGTTTTGAGTTTCAGGGGCGGTTATTTCAAGGCGCTATGGATAGATTAAGTGGCTGTAATGAAGAAGTGGTTGAAATAACCGGTTTGAATGAAAAGTGGCGGTTTGAATCGCTAACCAATATGACCTCTATGGTCAATGGAATACAGCAGAGCGCGATGCAAAATGATTGGCAAGCAACACTATATAAACGGGGCTTTGAGTCAATGCTAGAGGCATGGCTAACGGCGGTTACAACGCAGCAGGTAGACCAATTACAGCTTAAAAAAGATAGTTTAACACATGAGTTGTGTGAGTGGCTGGTTGCACACGTATCAAACAATAATGAACTATTTCACTGTTAAACTATTTCAAGGAAGCTGTAATGAAAGTGATGAAGTACATGGGACTAACATTCTTGACAGTCCTTGTTATTGGGCTGCTCATACCTGAAAAAATAGTGATCCCAGTCAAAGGTGCAACAGCAAATGATTGGCATCATAATACCTTTTGGTATGGCCCTTGGGGTAAATCAGGTGTACACAAAGGGATAGATATTTTTGGCAAAAAACACACGGCAGTGGTTGCTTCGGTAAGTGGTGTGGTGCTGTATTCAGGTGAGCTAAAGCGCGGTGGTAAAGTGGTGGCATTACTTGGGCCTAAGTGGCGACTGCATTACTTTGCCCACTTAGAAAGTTATTCGGTAAGTGCAGGAGACTATGTTGCAGTCAGTGAGCTGATTGGTAGCTTAGGAGACACGGGGAATGCGGCAGGTAAACAACCTCACGTACATTACTCTATTTTATCGTTACTACCGTACCCATGGTTAATGACCGCGCAAAGCCAAGGCTGGAAGAAAATGTTCTTTTTAAATCCAGATGAAAAACTACGCTAAAATAATTGCCGTTATTTTCACACTTATCCAGCTGATTAACTTAAAATACCGGTAATTCACTCTTTTTATTTAGGAATTCAGCAGTAATGAATTCTATTGCAGTTAGCCTGTTTGGCAGGATGTTTTCTAATAAAGCCATGTTGGCGTTTGATCACCATATGTTGACTATTTGCCAAGGTAACTCAACGAGACAAATAAGTTGGAGTGATTTGGAGGCACCGCCGTCGTTTGCTTTCGGCTTGTTTGGTCAAACGATTTCTTTTGTTACGGCACAACAAAATCATACATTTTCGCTGCTGGCATATGGTGCTCACCGTAAATTTAAAGCTGAATTTGAACGCTATTGGGTGAACGCTAATGAAGCTAAGCTTGACACTTTTCTTAATAAAATAACAAAACTGGTCAAGCAGCGATATTTACGCCAGTCTTATGTTAGTCGTATTCAGCGGTTGGCACAGCAAGAGCATGATCGTTGGTTGCCGTGGATAAAAATCAGCCCCGCATTTGTTTTAGTGGATAAAAAAATAAACGTATTAGAGCAATATGCAAACTGGGATGCTGCACTTACCCAGTATCTACAACAAAAATACGTTACTAAGCAACTTAACCTACACCACGCTTTTTTTGACCGTGTTGAAGCAAATCCATTAACACTAAGTCAAAGACGTGCTTGTGTGATTGATGACGATAATAACTTGTTATTGGCTGGCGCAGGCACCGGTAAAACCAGTGTTATGATTGGCAGGGCTGGGTTTTTAGTGCAAAGTCAGCAGGCAAGTTACAGTGATATTTTATTGCTGGCCTATGGTCGCAAAGCTGCTGATGAAATGGATCAACGGATCGAAAATAAGCTCGCCACCGATAAAATAAAAGCCGCTACTTTTCATAGTGTCGGACTGGCGATTATCTCACAAGTTGAACGTGCTAAACCGACTATGAGTGTATTTGCAGAAGACGAAAAAGCGAAAGCAAAATGGGTGCAGCAGTGCTTTGAATCATTGATTGAAAACAGTGCCGAGTATCGTCATCTGGTTTTAGATTATTTTAGTAAATACTATTATGTTGAAAAAAATGAATTTGATTTTAAAACATTGGGTGATTATTACAGCTACTTAAATGATAACGATATCCGTAGCCTAAAAGGCGACAAGGTAAAAAGCTTTGGTGAGTTATATATAGCTAATTGGCTGTTTTATCACGGCATAGATTATCAATACGAAGCGCCTTATAAAGTTGACGTAAAAACCATTGAACGCAGACAGTACAAGCCTGATTTTTATTTACCTGAGTACGATATTTACATTGAATATTACGGCATCGATGACGCTGGCAATACTGCGCCTTACATTGATAAAGCGCAATACCATAGCGAAATTGATTGGAAAAATACCACTCATGCCAGTAATAACACTCACTGTATAGCTTTGACTTATGGGCAACATAAACAAGGTAAGCTGTTAAACGAACTTGAACAAGCGCTTTTAAGTGCGAGCGTGAAAACACAGATATTGCCCTTAGAATCACTGCTCGAAAGCTTAAAAGAAACTGGCAGGATCACCGTATTAGCTGCGTTATTTAGTCAATTGCTGAGTTTATATAAGGCGGCTTATTTAACTGATGCTGATGAAGTTGATGTCATTAAACGCTCCCTTGACGCCAAACAAACAACCCAAGCGTTGGCGCTATTAAAACCAATTTTATCTAACTACAACGCTCACTTGCAGCAGCGCGGTGAAATTGACTTTGATGATATGATTATCAAGGCAATCGAGTATGTTGAGTCGGGCAAGTTTAAATCGCCTTGGCGTTATATTATGGTTGATGAATTTCAAGATATATCACAGCCAAGAGCACGATTGGTTAAAGCACTTCGCGATAGCAACAAAGGTAGTTCAGTATTTGCAGTGGGTGACGATTGGCAAGCAATTTACCGATTCAGCGGCGCTGATATTAAGTTGACCACTGAGTTTGCAACGTATTTTGGCTTTACTACGCAAACGGCGCTGGATCTTACGTTTCGTTTCAATAATAAAATTGGTGAAGTTGCCTCAGCATTTATTAGTAAAAATCCCGCGCAGCTTGATAAAACGATTACTTCTTTAACTCAGGTTTCACATCCTAGTGTGTCGTTATTAAGGCGCAGTAGTAATGCGTCTATTGGTTATAAAAATAGTTATTACAGTGACATTCCTGAACTATTAAATGGTGCGATTGATGACATACTCTGCACAATACACAGCAAGGCATGTAAACCCACAACCGTGTATTTTTTAGCGCGATTTTGGTTTCAGCTACCAACAAATACGGATATTAAAACCATGAGTGTTAAATACCCGTTGTTAAAAATTCAGTCGCAGTCTTTTCACGCCTCAAAAGGTAAAGAAGCCGATCATGTTATTATTATCGGATTACAAAAGGGTAAACATGGTTTTCCATCTGAAAAAGTTGCGCCCGCAATTATCGAAGCTTTATTACCAGCGCCAGAAAACTTCGCTTACGCACAAGAGCGACGGTTATTTTACGTTGCACTAACGCGCGCAAAACACCGCGCCTACATCATTGCTGATATGACCAATAGCAGTTGTTTTGTCTCGGAGTTAATTGCTGAACATGACATAGAACTGGATGAATTTACTAGTGATGTTGATCAATTACATATCGCAGATATAAACTGTATGCGCTGTGATAGCGGGGTATTAAAAAAACACAGTGGTCGTTTTGGGCCATTCTACGGCTGTTCGTTATTTCCGCGTTGTGGGCATAAAGAAAAATCGTGCGAGCAGTGCCAAAGCCCAATGACTCGCAGTCGCTATACAGGGTTTAAATTATGTATAAATACAGCCTGTAACCATCTAGTGCCAACGTGTGATAAATGCGGTGCTGAAATGGTATTACGCAATAGTGCAAAAGGGCAGTTTTGGGGATGCAAAAATTATAAAGGTAATGATCCACTTAGCTGTAAAAATGGCAAAGACAGTAAGTCAATTCAATGGCCCGAGCTTGCTTAACCTATAGATAGATAAGGGCTAAATAGCCCTTATCTATTGTTTAATTTATTGCATCGCAACAGCAAGTTGATGATACAAACCGATACCGATAAGTACGTTAAATGGGAAAGTGATGCCTAGTGAACTGAGCATAGCCAGACCTATATCGGCTTTGGGGATTGCGGCTTTTATAGCGGCAGGTGCTGCAATATAAGATGCACTGGCCACTAAACTCCCCAAGATAACGATTGAGCCTAACTCAAGCGCTAATAAAGTGCCGACACTGACCCCAATCGCGCCTAATATTAATGGACTGATTATAGCAAATAGTGTCAGTTTCCAGTGATGCCAAGGTATAGGGCGTAATGTTTGCGCTGCCGTTAAACCCATTTCGAGTAAAAATAATGCAAGCACGACTTTAAAACTATTGGTTAATAATCCAGTTACTTGGCTGCCTTGCTGTGTGCCATACATCATACCAATAACAACACCGCCTACGAGGAGAATAACGCTCTTATTGGTTAAGGTTTCATGCCAGAGTGCTTTAAGCGATAAGGTATTATCGGCACTATGTTGTTTATCAAGTCGTCGATAAAGTAACAGCCCGACGATAATCGCGGGAAGCTCTAGCATCACTAAATACAGGGTTACTTCAGCACCTACTGCTAGCTGCGCCGATTCAGCATAAGCGAGGGCGACAGCAAATGTCCCCGCGCTTACGGAGCCATAATGGGCGGCGATACTTGCGCTGTTCGCTACCGAAAGTTTTATCACATATTTTAAAATAGGGTAGAGCATTAAAGGTATAAATGCGCCAAGCAGCATCACCGAGCCCATTTCTGGCAATAATTGCCAACTAAGATTGCCGTGTAATACCATGCCGCCTTTTAAGCCTATGGTCAGCATCAGCAGCAAACTTAAGGTCTCGTAAGTTGCTTTTGGAATAACGAGATCAGAACGTAAAATCCCCGCAACTAAACCCAAAACAAAAAACATTACAACAATATCTGGCACACCTTTCTCCTATTAATTTAAAGTTGCGCTATTGTAGATAAAATCATGCATTGTAAATAATAAAATGATTGGTAGTTAGTTATAGGTTATTATCTATGGGTTGATTAATACCAGAGGGGATGTGATAGCGATGGATTTAAGACATATTTCTTTTCGGCTGCTTGAAGTGTTTATGAGTGTAGTAAAAACCGGCTCGATCAGTGAAACCGCACGGCGTTTACACTTAACTCAGCCAACGGTGTCGCTGCAAATTAAACGTTTACAAGAGGCTGTAGATGAGCCGCTGGTGATTATGCAGCAACAAAAACTGCATGTCACAGAAGCCGGGCATGAGTTATTTAGGACTTGCCAACGAGTGTTTGGCCACTTTGATGATTACAACGATTTTTTAGCTGAACTCAAAGGGGGTGAGCGCGGGCGATGTAAAATCGCCATGGTGAATACCGCACAATATATTTTGCCAAAATTACTCGGGCCTTATAGTAATTTGCATCCTCATGTTGAGTTGCCTCTTGAGATTGGCAATAGAGCAGAGGTGTTAGCGCGCTTTGAACGCGGTGAAGATGATATTTATGTATTTAGCCATCCACCGTCACTTGAACATGCAAAGGCGGCGCGCTTTTTAAAAAACCCGCTTGAGTTTATTGTGCCTACTGATCATCCATTAGCGAATCAACAACACGTTACACTTTCTGAGCTAGTGAAATACCGCTTTTTATTAAGGGAGCCTGGCTCTGCAACCCGGATGTTGTTTGAGAGCGAACTGCAAAGACGCGGTTTAGTACTGAGTAACAGCGTGCAAATGGCAAGTAATGAGGCTATTCGCGTTGCAGTATCATCAGGAATGGGAATTGGTGTGCTGTCTCGCCATGTGTTGCCAATTGGAGATCATGGCTTCAAAGTATTAACTGTAAGTGATGCAAGCTTAGCAAGTCATTGGTACTTTGTGATCCGCACTGATCGGCATATTGCTCATGCTGCGCGTAGTTTTTTAACATTTGCCCAAGACCACCTTGAACAATACTTAGATGGTCGATGGGTACGTAATGAATTGCATGGGCTGAATCTAAGTTTAGCTGATCAGCAAATTCGTTAGTTGAAAATTCAACCTAGTGAACGAATGATTTTACCGCATTAATTAATATCTGGCGTGGAGTCTCTTAAAACGAGAGTCGGCTGGAATACACGATTAATTGTAATGCCAGAGTGTTTGTAAATGTCTTTAAGTACAAGGTTAGCCGCCATTCTGCCCATCTCTGGGACTGGGTTATCTATGGTTGTTAGAGTCGGGTAAAGGTAATTGGTGAAAATCACGTTATCGTAGCCCATAATGGCGAGATCTTTCGGTAAATTAAAACCGTGTTCTCTGGCGAACTTCATCGCACCTGAGGCCATTTCATCATTGGCACAGACAATTGCGCTAAATTGCGCTTTATTTTCAATAAAATGTTTTAAGCCATCATTGCCGCCGGTTTCTTTAAAGTCGCCAATGTAAAAAAGGCTTTCATCAAAGGCAATATTGTATTCAGCAAGCGCTTTTTTATGTCCTACGAGTCGGTCTGACGCATCAACTTTAAATTGTGGACCCGCAATATAAGCAATATTTTTGTGACCTTTATTGATCATCGTTTTAGTGGCAAGATAACCGCCCAGAACGTTATCAAGACTAATACAGTTGTCTTTAATTTCCTCAACATAACGGCTCATTAAATAAATGGGGATTTTTCCCTTACTAAGTTCAATTAGATATTCGTCGGATACTATTTCCACATGGGCAATTATGGCATCACAGTTACGACTGATTAAAAATTCAAAGCCATTTTTCTCTTTGTCTTCGTCACTGTGCCCTGCGGTAATAATAACATGCTTACCTGCGGCACGAAGTTGCTGCTCTATCGCCGACATCATTTGGCCAAAGAACGGGCCGTCTAGTTCAGAGACTAAAACACCAACACTACTGGTACGACTCGATGCTAAAGAACGGGCAATAGAACTGGGTTGATAGCCAAGTTGCTGCATTGCTTCGAGCACTTTTTTCTTGGTTTTTTTACTTACATAATCATTGTCGTTCAGAACCCTTGATACCGTAGAGAGAGAGACACCTGCAAGTTCTGATACTTGATAAATTGTAGCCATTAATTTCCTAGCGTTACTATTCGCACTTTATAAAAACGTATTGATAATGAAATATAATTTACACATTACTGCGTCTAAAAGCCAAGTCTTCCGTGATTTTCTGCGTCATTGCGGGTGTCAACGGATAGATAAGCATCAAGGCGGCACCTAAAAAAGCAAATGCTGCGGGGATCCAACTCATTAATAGTTGCATGCCAGGTAATGATTGCGTAATGGTTGCTTCGTTCATGCCGTTATAGCCATAGCCTGCCAATACCACTAATACTAATGCCCCAGCGAAACCGCCGCCAGTTTTTTGCACAAACGTCCCTGCGGAATAAATTAAGCCCGTGGCGCGGCGTTTATTTTTCCACTCAGAATAATCGGCAGCATCCCCTAACATGCTAAAAAACAGGGTAGGCATCATGGCAGCAAAAAATTCAGCTGCACACCCAAAAGTAAATATGGCAACAATGTTGTCAGCAGGCACCCAATAAAATGCTGTGGTTAATAAGCCACTTAATATTAAAGAGATGATAAATAAATTACGTTTGCCTATTAGTTCGGCAAGTTTACCAGTGGCAAGAGCGCCGAGGATAGACACCACTAATAACGCAACGAAGTATTGGCCTGCCATCAGTTCGCTGCCAACCTGATATTTAAAGTAATAAGCAATTACACCATACTTTATACCGTTGAACATCATGGTCAAAAAGCCCATGCCTAATAAAATTAACCAAGGCTTGTTGGTGAGCAAATCAACCATATCACGTTGAGTTCCGGTGAGATTTTGATGATCTTTGTTGAGTAATTTTTTTATCACAACAGTCATCATAGTCATGATAAATGCAAAAAATAGCCCACTGTAGATTTCGCGATAATAAAAGAACAAGGTAGTTGCCAATAATGGCAGAATAATAAAGGGTAAGTTTTTAGTTAAATCTTTGAGCTCTGATTTTAAATTACCACTGGTTGTTTTGTGGGGGATTACCCGCTCTTTGGTGCTAACAAAAGTGATCACCATCAAAACAATTAGTAATGCTGCAAATAAGTACATGGTTAACTGATAACCTTTGGCGTTATCGCCATCGCCAAAATAAGCAACCAGTTCAGGTAAAAAGCCCATCACTAATAAACCGCCTGCAAAGGCTCCGGCAAAGCGAAAACTCGATAGTTTCGTGCGCTCGGTATCGTCTGGACTCATTACTCCCATTAATGCAGAGTAAGGCACGTTACTCACCGTATAAGCTAACGTTAAGCCTATGTAGGTAATGTAGGCGTAAATTAACTTGTTGGTGTCATTGAAATCAGGTGTGGTGAAACACAACACCATGAACAGTCCTAAAAAAGGAGCAGACCATAAAATCCACGGTCTAAATTTACCAAACCGAGTGGTGGTTCTGTCTGCAATCATTCCCATAATGATATCGGTTACACCATCGGATAACCTAACCACCAAAAATAACATAGCTGCGGCCGCAGCCGATATGCCAAATGTGTCAGTGTAAAATACTGCTAGGTAGGCAAGTGCACCTCGCCAAACCAAGTTGGCTCCGGCATCACCCATCGCATAACCGATTTTTTCGTATAAAGGAATTTTGTTCACTGTGTGTTTCTTATTGTTGTTTTTAAAGGAGCACTAGCTAAGTTTACCGGCTAGTAATTAAACTACTATACGCAAGGCCACTGGCTTTTACAGTACGTTGTTGAGTTTGATAATCAACATAAACGATACCAAATCGCTTTGAATAGCCTTCAGCCCATTCAAAGTTATCCATTAGGCTCCATGCAAAGTAGCCATGGATCACCACACCTTGTTCAGTTGCGTTATGCAATGCGTTTAAGTGTTGCTGATAGTAAGCTATGCGATCTGAATCGTTAACTTTACCATCTATCATCTTGTCGGCCATTGCTGCGCCATTTTCAGTAATATAAATCGGTGGTAGGGTATATTTCTCATTTAACGATACTAATAATTCAGTAAGTGCTTGCGGGTAAATTTCCCAACCAATATCAGTTAATAGGCCTTGATGTGGGCGCTCGTCATAAAAATCATCAGCGCTTGCTTGGTAATGTAAACGCGTATAAAAATTAACGCCAAGGTAATCTAATGGCTGCGCAATAATTTCCATATCACCGGGGTGAATATCTGGACGCTGCTCTGCTGGAAGTTGCTCAATAATATCTGGGTATTTGCCAGTCATTACAGGGCGCATATACCAATGGTTAATATAATCATCAGCAAAGGCTGTGGCTTTAAGATCTGCGTCACTTTGTGTTACCGGGTAACAGGGAGTAAAGTTGAGTACGATACCATTAAGTGTCTGTGGGCTATTTTTAGCCAGCATTTGCATCGCTAAACCATGACCTAGTAATAAGTGATGGGCAGCTTTTCGGCCAAATTCCCGACCGACAATACCTGGGGCATGCACACCAATTTCATACCCTAAATAAGAGCTGCAAAAAGGTTCATTTAAGGTTGAATATGAATAAACACGATCACCAAACGCTTTGCTAATAAGATCTGTGTAGTGAGCAAATTCATAGGCGGTATTACGATTTAACCAGCCGCCTTGATCTTCTAAATACTGCGGTAGATCCCAGTGATATAAAGTGACAAATACCTTGATGTTGCGGCGTTTAAGTTCATCTAGAAGATCAGTATAAAATTTCACACCTAATGGATTTAAACTACCATCTTGATGCATTACGCGTGGCCAAGAAATTGATAAACGATAGGCATCAACGCCCAGAGAATCTATTAACTCAATATCTTGAGGCCAACGAGTGTAGTGTTCACAGGCGATTAGACCATTTGAGTTATCGGCAATTTTATCGTCTTGAGCACAAAAGGTGTCCCAAATACATGGCAGACGATCTGCTGCACCACCTTCAATTTGAAATGAAGCAGTTGCTACGCCAAAAGTGAAGTCTTTGCTCAGTAGCGGCGAGTGTTTAGGTAAAGATAATTGTTTCATTAATAGAAAACCTCTGCTTTCTTTTTATAGTCCGTGATGCTGTTATTTTTAGCTTTTAAAGCTAACATATCTGAAAGCGCTTCCATATTTAATTTGATTAATGCCAATAGATGGTATTTAATGACTTTAAGGAAGCGCTTCCATATTTAGGTTAGTGACTATTTCTTAACAGGTCAACAGTTAAATTTTAATTTCAATGATGACAAAAAATAGTTCTACCGTTGCTTAGATGAATAAACCGCTTGGTCTCGCTTTTGTAATACAGCAGGTACTTAGAGTCTTTTAAGCAGCAATGAGTTGATAATAGATAGGTATATAAAAATGAAAACACACTTACACACAGCTAAGTTACCTACACTAAGTTTGTTAGCTGGATTAGTTACTCTGGCTGGTTGTTCAGCAAGCGAAAATAAAGATACGTCTCAAAATAATAGAGCTGTTGAACAAACGCAGCAGCAACAATTGCTAGCTATTTGGCCAAAGCTGAATAATGTGGTTCGAGCTGCTCCGCAAATTGAGTCTAAGATTGCTCAGTACTTGCAGACGATGACATTAGAGCAAAAAGTTGCGCAGATGATTCAACCTGAGATCCGCGATATAACGACTGATGATATGCGTAAATATGGTTTTGGCTCGTATTTAAATGGCGGAGGCTCATTTCCGAACGCGAATAAACATGCCACACCACAAGATTGGATTGCACTTGCTGAACAGATGTATCACGCATCGGTTGACGATTCTCTTGATGGCATCGATATTCCTACCATGTGGGGCACCGATGCTGTACATGGTCATAATAACGTGATTGGTGCAACGTTATTTCCACATAACATTGGCTTAGGCGCAGCAAATAATCCCGCTTTAATAGAAAAAATAGCCGCTGCGACGGCAATCGAAGTGATGGTTACTGGTATTGATTGGGTATTTGCGCCGACTGTTGCTGTTGTACGTGATGACCGCTGGGGTCGAACTTATGAAGGGTATTCTGAAGATCCAGAGATTGTCCGCCGGTACTCAGTTGCCATTGTTAACGGCTTGCAAGGCCATGCAGATGGTGATTTTTTAAGTCATAAGCGGGTGATTAGCACAGTTAAACACTTTTTAGGTGATGGCGGTACCGTCGATGGTGACGATCAAGGTAACAATATCGATTCAGAGCAAGCCTTGTTTGATACTCATGCTCAAGGCTACATTGGTGGTTTGTCGGCTGGTAGTCAATCTGTTATGGCGTCGTTTAATAGCTGGCATGGTAAGAAAAATCATGGCAATAAATACCTGCTTACCGATGTACTGAAAACGAAAATGGGCTTTGATGGCTTTGTTGTTGGTGATTGGAATGGCCACGGACAAGTTGTAGGTTGTAGTAACGAAAGCTGCCCACAGGCTGTAAACGCGGGGCTTGATATTTTTATGGTTCCTACGGGGGCGTGGAAACCACTTTATGAAAATACGATAGCGCAAGTAAAAGCCGGTGAAATTGCCATGAGCCGAATTGACGATGCTGTTGCGCGTATTTTAAGAGTCAAACTAAGAGCGGGTTTATTTGATAAACCGAGCCCTGCAAAACGTCAGTTCTCAGGTAAAACGCAGTTAATTGGCGCGCAAGCGCACCGCGATATTGCGCGACAAGCTGTGCGTGGATCACTGGTGTTATTAAAAAACAACAACAATACTTTGCCGATAGCGGCTAATTCACGAGTATTAATTGCCGGAGATGGCGCAGATAATATTGCTAAGCAAGCGGGGGGCTGGAGTATTACTTGGCAAGGCACCAATAACGAAAATACCGATTTCCCTGGTGCTACGTCAATCTTTGCGGGTTTAAAAGCGCAGATCACGGCCGCAGGTGGAGAGGCCATTTTAAGTCCTGATGGACACTTTACACAAAAACCTGATGTGGCGATTGTGGTGTTTGGAGAAGAACCTTATGCAGAAGGCCACGGTGACAGGGATAATCTTGAGTTTGAGCGTAATAATAAAAAGTCGTTAGCGTTATTAAAACAGCTTAAATCAAAAGGCGTGCTGGTCGTATCGGTATTTATTTCAGGTCGACCAATGTGGGTTAACGCTGAGTTAAATGCCTCTGATGCGTTTGTCGCCGCATGGCTACCGGGTACAGAAGGACAAGGTGTGGCCGATGTCTTATTAACTGACGCAGGAGGTGATATTCAGCATGACTTTACTGGTAAATTGTCGTTTTCATGGCCAAAATCACCACTGCAAACCGCAGTAAATAAAGATGATGTAGACTATTCGCCACTATTTCCTTATGGCTTTGGTTTAACCTATACAGATAAAAATACCCTGGCAGATAATTTAAATGAAGACTCAGGTGTTGATATAGCTAGTTTGCCTAATATGGTTATTTTTAATGGCGTGCTTACTGATCCATGGCGATTGTTTTTAAAGTCAGCCCAGCAGCAAGTTCAAGTAGCTAGCAATAGCGTTGAATTAGCAGGTATTAGTTATCGTACTGAAGATAAAGATATTCAAGAAGATGCAATGGCATTTGTATTTGCAGGTATAGGCCTTACTACAGCCGAAATCAATAGTAACTTCACTGAAGATAAAGTGGCTTATATCGAAGCAAACTCAGCGCTGAGTTTTGATTACAAGATAAATAGCGAATTTGCTGCCCCATTATTTGTTGCTATGAGTTGCGAGCATGGTTGTGGTGGACGTGTTGATATCAGCGCAGAACTCAAAAAGGCTACATTAAATAGATGGCAAACACTCAGCATAGACTTAACCTGCTTTACTGAGCAAGGCGTTGATTTTTCAAGAGTGATTAGCCCATTTTCATTACAGATCACGGGTAACGGTTCGGTTTCTGTGGCGAATATCAACTTTGTGCCAGAAGGAGCAAAAAAGGCAACAATTATCTGCCCAGATAGTTAACTTACTCTTTGATTTTGTTTTGTTGTGCAAAGCCCTTTAAGTGATTAAAGGGCTTTTTATGCTCACTCAGATTACTCCGCAGAACAATATTGTTGTAAGAACGCTTTATGTGTTGGCAATTGTGCCACGCGTTGAGTAATTTGCTGTTTGATACTGATCAGAAAGTGGCTTAACTCATCATCACTCATCAGGCTTGCAATTAAATGGTATTGTTTGGGTTTGATACCTTGACCCAACATTACTTGCACCCATGAGTCGACTCTAAAAATATCGCCGTCATCTAAAAATACCCGCCCAGTTTCTTTGAATAAACTAATTTTATGAACAAGGGTATCAGGCACTTCCATATTTTTACAATGACGCCAAAATTCGCTATCAGTGCGATCAGTGACTTTATAATGCAAGACAATAAAATCACGAATATTTTCAATCTCACTTTTTAGCTGTTTGTTGTATTCGTGGATTGCTTGTTCGGTAATACCATCAAATGGAAATAGCCGGATAAAGCGAATAATGCCCGACATAATTAAATGAATACTGGTAGATTCAAGAGGTTCAACAAAGCCACTGGCAAGCCCCAGAGCAAGGCAGTTTTTGTTCCAGCCTTTGCGGCGGCGGCCAGTTTTAAATTTAATTACTCTGGGTTCAGTGAGAGTTTCACCTTGAATATTACTGAGTAAAAGCTGCTTTGCATCAGTATCGTTTAAATAACGGCTACAATACACTAGACCATTACCTACGCGCTGTTGCAGAGGAATTTGCCACTGCCAGCCTACATCATGTGCTATTGAGCGGGTATAAGGCACTATATCATCGCTAATGGCTCTAGTTTGTACTGCAATTGCGCTATCGCACGGCAGTAAGTGTGACCAATCTTCATAGCCGGTATGCAAAGCCTGTTCAATAAGTAGTCCATTAAAGCCGGTACAATCAATAAAAAAATCACCATTTATGATACTTTCATCTGCAAGAGTTAGGCTGTTTATGAAGCCCGAAGTGGCGCATTTATTAACGTGGATTATTTTTCCCTCTAGACGTTTAACCCCTAGTTGTTCTGAAAATTCACGTAGGAATAATGCATAACGACTCGCATCCATATGAAATGCATAATTAATTGGATTTTGCTGATTAAAAGCACACTTACCTTGTTTAGCTGCTTGCAGTTCATAACAGTAATCACCAAACTCGGATTCAAGTCCTAATGTTAAGCTGTGTAGCCAAAAATGATGAAATTCACCTGCCCAGCATTCTTTGCCCGTCATGCCAAATGAGTGAATATAATCGGTGTTTTTTTCGCCCCAGTTTTCAAAACTGATCCCTAATTTAAAGCTTGCTTGGGTAGCTTTCATAAATGCTTGCTCATTTATGCCAAGTAATTTATGAAAAGTGCGGATCGGTGGAATAGTAGCTTCACCAACACCAACCGTAGCAATGTCGTCGGATTCGATAAGGGTGACATTGATATTTTTACCAACGAGTTTACTGAATGCAGCCGCAGCCATCCAACCAGCTGTACCACCGCCAGCGATCACCACATTTTTTATAGGTTTGTTGTGTGTCATTGTCAGGTTAAGCCTTATTGTTTAAAAGTTGATTTAATAATGCGCGATTTGTTGGTAACCCTTGTAAGTATTTGGCAATTTTTTCACGGTTTTGCTGATAAAAATACTGCCCAGCTTTAGAGTTATTAAAGGTATTTTCTGCTGTTGTATTTTGCGTGTGAAAGCCCATTCCATACAATACATATTGATAGCTGGCAGAGGGGAATACCTCTTCGTTTTCAATTAAATCAAACCTGCTTGGTGGTTGATATTGCCAAAGTGCCAGCAATTCATTCAAACGAGTAGGAATGCTCGATGGTTTTTTTATATCACGCCAGTATTGACTATCATCACGTTCACTTAATATGTAATGTAACTTTAAAAAGTCGATTACTCGCTGCCAGCGATAACTAAAGCGCTGATTAAATCGTTTAGCCAGCAAGTCCATATGAGTACGGTTTTGCGGCATTTGTTCGCTTAACATGCTGATTGAAAGCTCCACCATCGCCAGTGCTGATGCTTCAAGTGGCTCTATAAAACCTTGCGACATACCAACAGCAACACAGTTTTTTACCCAAAACTGTGTGCGGTAACCAGGAAGAAAACTCAGCTTGCGAGTTTGTATTTGCTCGGCGACTTGTTCACCAACAGATAGCGCAGCATAGCTCTTTAAGGTGTTCACAGCGGTTTGTTCATCGCAGTATTTATCGCTATAGGTATAACCGATACCACGACGACTCGGTAGACCAATATCCCAGATCCAACCATGTGGCTGCGCCGTTGATAAAGTGGCTGAGGCGATCTCTTGTTGATTATCGTTATAAGGGAGATGTGCAGCGATAGCGCTATTATTAAAAAGAATATGATCTTGTGTGATAAGCGTTGCGCCATAGTGCTCACCAATCAAACGCGCCCGAGCACCGGTACAATCAATGAATAAGTCGCCGTCTATGTCACCGTGCTTTATGGTGGTGAGTGAATGAATATAATCGTCATGACTATTTTTTACTTCGATGACGTCATCAATAATATGATGCACATTGAGTTTTTCTACGCAGTGGTGTTTTAAAAATGTGGCAAACTTACCGGCATCAAGATGATAGCCGTAATTAGTGACCGCCGCGTATTCTGGTGTGTGTAACTGCTTAGGTGCAAGTGCTGCTTGGCAAACAAAGCTTTGCATATTAACGGCGTCGGCATATTTTTGAGTGCTTGCATGATGTTGCCAGTAAGCGTGTAAATCGGTTTCTAAATAGCCTTCGGGAGTCATAAACGGATGATAGTAGTTTTCGCCTATATTTATGTTACGCCAGTTTATGAATTTTGAACCTTGCTTAAATGAAGCATCGCAGTGACGTATAAAATCTATTTCTTCGATACCAATTCGCTTGAGCGTATTGCGCATAGACGGCCAAGTGCCTTCGCCTACACCTGAAATAGCAATGTTTGCAGACTCTATTAAGGTAACCTTTTGTTTAGGGTGTTCAGCGGCTAATAGCCCTGCACTTAGCCAACCTGCTGCGCCACCACCTAATACCACAATGTGTTGTATTTTATTATTCATTGTGTGCTCTGTTGTTTTAATAAAATTGCTATTAACCTGCAACGCAAAAAGCCGCTAACAACTAGCGGCTTAATACTCATGGCGTTAATGAGTCAATAACCCTTGCTTAGAAGTTATAACGCATACCAATATTATAGCGTGCACCATTTTGTTCTAAATTCCATAACTGTGCTTCATACCGGCCATGTTGGCGCATATTTTGTTCAGTAATGTTAAGCCCTTCGACAAAGAACGACATTTGTTCACTGTAGTTGTAAGCAATATTAAAATCAATTTGGTAATACTCTTCTGTAAAGCCCGGTTCGTTAACGTAACGGGCAGCACTGTTTAAGAATTTATCACGCCAGTTATAGGCGATACGCGCCTGAAACTTATCGTTTTCGTACATGGCTATAAAGTTAGCTGTGTCGCTTAAGCCAACAAGGGCAAATTGTGTGACGGTTGGATCAGCGGCTACATTATAATCAATATCACCATTTACTATGGTGTAGTTAGCTTGTAAGCCAAAACCCGTGTCGCCAAAGAAGTGTTGTACGGCAAATTCATAACCATCAATTTTGGCATCTTTACTGTTGGTTGGTACTTGTGCCGTAAAGTCCATCAGTGGGTCATCACTGTTTGGTAAAACGTCGTAAGCGGCTTCAAATTCTTCATAGCTCATCGAGTCAAATGCTACACCATTTTCCATTGCAGCGACCATTTGGAATAAATTTGAATCAGTAAACGCAAGACCTTGTGCCTCAAGCTCTGCTTTGGCTGCTTGTGCTCTTGGACCCGCAGATGCATCGCGTAAGCCGTAGTAGTTTTGAGTCATTGGTGATAGACCAATAAAATTATCTACTTTTTTATTAAAGTAACCAATCGACACATAACTTAGATCAGTGAAGTACCACTCAGCAGATACATCAAAATTATTCGATTCAAGTGGGACAAGGCTAGGGTTACCAGTTGCTGCTGGTGCATTAGTGGTGCCTGGAATGATCGAAGGGCCGGTAGGTACACCTACCGTTGCCGCAGAACTTAAATTGTCGTAAGTAGGGCGGGCAATAGTGGTACTGTAAGAGGCGCGAAGAGTCACATCCTCAATAACGTTAATGTTAAAATCTAAGCTAGGTAAAAAATGGTTATAGCTTGAGCTCAAGGAATAGTCATCTTTATTGGTGCCGTAACGCACATTAAAGTCGTTGTTACCTTCCCATGCAACTGCATCAGGTAAATCAATATTAGCAGTTGAGGTAATATCGGTTGTTTCATAGCGCGCACCAATCACAAGGTTAAATACCATACCATTGATTTCGTTACTGTAATTATATTGTACAAATGCCGCTTGAATATCTTCTTCAATAGTGCGATTTGTTGCAAAGGCGCCATCAGCCGCAAAATTGAACCCGTATTGATCTGCCGCCCAGTAACCAATCTGTGAAGCACTACCGGTAAAGCCTTGATCAAACGAACCACTGGTATCGTAATCATCAAATTCGGCTAAAAAATTAGTTGGATCTAAATAGCCATCGGGTAGTTCACCAGGGTTTTCAATGCCCCAGTTACCCATTGTATTACGTGTTAGCGATTGTAAAGAGTGACTTTCCATTGAGCGTGACTCAATACCAAAGTCGATACTGCCGTTGTCTATGAGATAACTACCGTGTAGTCGAAATTCATCAACGGTTGATTCTTGACTTGCAAAGTTTGCATCTAAAATTGAGCTACCTACATCAGCTTGATCAAGCGCTCCTGAGCAGTTTAGATTTGTGCGACTACAGTCATCGAAATCTATTACCATAGAGGGTAAGTCACGGCTAAAGTCAACTTGTTGTGCGGCCACGACATTGGCACCTAAGCCTGCATTTATCCAACTACCATAAGGCGCATCGGGTTTGCTGGTGGCTTTTGAGCTGTGGGCATCAAACGTAAAGTTCAGTTGATCACTAAAGTAGTATTGAAGGTTTAAACCGATTGAATTATTTTCGTTTACTTGATTTTGCTCTTGTAATGCTAAGCCTAAGTCGCGAGTGGATAAGTCGCGGCGTTCTTCACGGTAATAAATAGGTGTTTTAACAGCATTGTCATCAAATGTTAAATGGGTTTTATAGTTGTCCATCCAAATTGATTGCTCTGCACGGGCTTCAAATAACTCTTGCTGTGAGTAAGTATAATCAAGTGTTGCGGTAAACGAGTCAATAGGGCTGTATTGCAATGTTAATTGAGCATTAGTACGAGTTCGCTCACGATCTGCAATGGTGTAGCGCAAGTCTGATGGCATTGAATAATACTGGCCCATCGCAGGAGCATTTTCTAATACAATGTCATCTGCTGCTTGAGGGATGGTGCCATCATATTCTGTGGTGCGCCATTCGCCAACAAATGCCCCGGTTGCTGAACTATCACGCTGTTGCATACTTGCTGTGAGTGAAGCACCAAATTTAGCATCTTCATCTGTCCAGCTAAAGATCCCTGAAATTTCTGGAGTAACATCATCGCCGACACGGTTAGTTGTATCGTGCTGTGCTTTAACACCAATATTGGCAACTAGGCCAGGGTTATCAAGCGGACGAGCAGTATTGATATTAATGGTTGCACCAATGCCACCAGATGCGATGCTGGCTTTAC